>JBBECJ010000240.1:0-3672 GCA_040881885.1 Thermomicrobiales bacterium
GGCGTCGCGGTAGCGTTCGGCGGCCGCGATCGCCGGCGTCAGGTCGAGGTACTGGCCGGCGACTGCCTGCAGCTCGGCCAGGTTCGTCAGAAAATCGCCGGCGCTTGGGACGAAGTTGTACGGGTGCGCCTCCGGCACGCAGATCCGGGCCACGAGCGTGACGTAGATGCGCGTGTCCTCGGCTAGAATCCCCGCGTCAGCCTTGTTGAGCGTGTCCTCCGGCGAGTGCCACCAGTATGCCCCGCCCGAGCCGCCGACCGCCTTGCGGTCCGGGTGGCCCTGCGGCAGCATCCGGTAGGCGCCGATGCTCGACAGGCCGACACCGAGGAACGACTGGTCGCCGGCCTTCAACGGACGACGGATGTTAGGCTCCTGACCGGAGAGCTGGCTGACCACCTCGGACGTGATGTGCTCGATCTCGCCCATGTTGTAGCGACAGTCCCATATCTCCGTCTCGCGGACACCGGGCGAGTCGATGTTCAGGTAGCCGAGGCAGCGCTCGCGTAGCTCCATGAAGCGCGAATCGGCGTACCAGGTCGAGCCGGAGTAGCGCCCGGTCGAGTGCCCCGGCCACCAGGCGAAGCGCGCCCCGTGTCGAAGGTTCCCGCGCCGCTCGTGCAGCACGCGCGCCATCTCGATCAAGGCCGCGTCGCCGGTCGCGTTGTCGGTGACGCCCTCGTACCACGAGTCGATATGCGCGCCAACCAGCAGGAAGCGGTCATCGACCGCCGACCCGGCCTCGACATCGGCCACCACCAGCGGCAGCCGCATCCAGCCGGTATGGACATCGGAGGTCATCCGCGCCCTGACCGTCTCGGCCTGGCACAGTTCCGCCAGCCGCTCGCCGTCGGCGTTGCCGACACCGAGCACCGGAATCGTTGGCAGCCGCAAGGCCGATTCCGGCGTCGGCGTCCCCCAGACGCTGGTCCCGATCATCTCGTGGACGACCGCCTCATCGGACGGCCAGATGTGAACGTGCCCCGCCGCCCCGCGTTCCTGCGCCCTGCGGATGCCGTCCGGCCCGCCGTCCATCGTCAGGACGATCTTGCCGCGCACGTCCAGCCCGCTGTAGTCAGCGGCGACCGAGCGGTGCGAGAAGATCATCGCGCCCGCCTCGGGACGCTCGAATGGCGCGAAGACCAGCTCCGCCTCGATCCCGCCAGCCGCTGTCGTCGTCCCGAACGCACGCGTGCGGACCGCCACCTCCTCGACCGCGTTGCCGTCGCCGTCCAGGATCGCCAGCGTCCCCTCGCGCGGCCAGGAGATGAGCGAGTCGAACTCCAGGATCTCAGCCCGGACGCCGTACTCCGTCATCCTGTCCCAGATGTATTCAGCCGCCCGCCGCTCATCCTCGGTCCCGGAGTCGCGGAACAACGTCGAGAACTGGTTCAGGTGCTCCTGCAATCGCTCGGCGGAGACTGCCGCCCGCAGCCCGTCCGCGACCTGGTCGATGCTATCGTTGCTCATTCCCTGACCTTCTTCCCTCCTGCCAATGCCCGAATCTTGCAGGGACCGACCTACGATCGGTCCGTGGCCCGTAGGCCGACGCGCCGTTACACGGAAGATCGAAAAGGGGTAGACATCTACGCGCGCGGGAAGCGAACCTGTGTTTAACCGCCGGCGTGCGGGCCGGGGACCGATCTTCGATCGGTCGCTACGAGACACGCGCAGATCCTGACACCACTGGCGCCATGCTAACAGCAATGCGGCCGTCGGGAAAACGCCACACCCTGACGCGGGTTGCTCGCTGCCGGCGTGTCGCTTCGTGAACGGTCAGCGAACCGGACCGTTCAGCACGAATTGGCTAATGCGTCGCTTGATGGTCTACTTACCACTTTAGCGATTCGGAGCGCGCTAGATCGTGACGCCGACCCGCGCGCCCACCAGCAGCCCGGTCACGATCCGCGCCAGCAGAGCGTGGGCGAGGATGACCGGCACGCCCGTCGCCTCGGCAACGACCGAGCGCATCGGCGCGTCCATCCCAACGCACGTCATCCAGACCAGATCGCAACCGGCCGCCTGTAATTGCTCTCCCGCCACGCAGGCCAACTCCAGCCGCTCGGGACCGACGTAGGGCGACGCGGCCGTCACGACGGCGTCGATTCCGAGCGCGGCGTAACGGGCGCGTTCCTTCTCGACCTGACCGGCGTCCGGCTTGATGATGCCCAGCCGGCGGCCGGCCGCCAGCGAGCCGATCACGGCCGGGAAGAGCGTGCCGGGGTTGACGATCAGCCGCTCCGAGCGCAGCTCGCTCCAGTTCGCGCCACACAGGATGACAACCAGGCTCGCGCCGTCCTCATCCACCAGCCGATCGACGGTAACCTGCATGACCGGCAGGATCTTCGCGTGCGAGAGCAGGACCGATGAGCCGTCACGCAGCTTGGTGACGATCCCCGTCTCGCCGGGCGCCGTCCAGAACGGCCGCGTCTCGTCGCGCGTCAGCCGATCCAGCGCGCCGCGCTCGACAATCTCCAGCCCAGCCGGCAGGTACTCGCGCATGGCCGGCACGACATCGTCGCGCGGCGCCTGGCCGATCGTCGCCATCCCAATTCGTTGCGGTGTCGCGAGCATTCCGTGCCTCGTTTCATCCGTCATCTACCACACCAGCAGCATAGCGCATCTCGGCGCGTGCTCAGTCCCGCTCCGGCATGCCCGTTCAGTACGCATGACTAACCGATTGCGGACGTTCGTCTACGCTAAAGTGTGCTGATTGACGCATCGTAGCCGCCGATCCGATCCACTACGCTTCAGGCCGAGGACACAGATTTCGCGGACGGCGGATGCCGTGCCACGGCGGCGCCGTGGCCAACCGCGATCGACGACCGTCTTCCTGGAGCGCGAACCGACGATGCAAGCCAGAACGCTGTTCCAACGATCGAACCGTCCTGGGATTCAGCCCGTTGTCTGGCCGATCGCCGGCAACGCGCTGCGCGCCTCGCGCACGCTGATGACAACCGCGCTCGACACCGAGCGCCCCGCTTGGGAGCGCCTCTCGCCGCCGCTCCTGCTCGCGCTCGTCGCGGCCTTTCCGCTGATCGTCGTTGCCGCCGGCGCCGGCCCGCTCTCCGGCGTCTGGCTGGCCGGAACCTACCTGCTGGCCGGTGTCATCTGGGTCGAGCGGGCCTTTGGCCGCGCCAATCGATCGCACCAGTGGCGCGCCTACGCCCTGACCTGCTCCGGAATCGGCGCCATCTCGTTTCTGCTGCCTGCGACGGCCGGCGCGATCGTTGGCAGCCTGCTTGGCCTGAGCACGGCGGCCGCCGTCGTCTTCGGCATTCGCCTGCATCTGCCAACCCGCATCGTTCCCTGGTATCTGCTCGCCACCGCGCTCGGGCTGGCCTGGGCTGGACAAACGATATCCGTCGTCGCGGCGATCGTCAGTGACCGTCAGGGCGCGCCGCCGGCGGCCGGCCTCATCTCGCTGGCCGGGATGGCGCTGCTGGCGGTCACTGGTTGGCTGATCCTGCACCGGCGCGCGCGAGGCAGCGCCCAGACCGGTCTGCTCGACACCGCCATCCTCACGACCGGGCTGGGGATGCTGGCCTGGGTCTACCTGATCGCGCCGCATTTCGCAGAGCCGCTTCCGACGCCGCTTGAACGCGCCGTCTCCATCGGCTGGCCGCTGGCGGGACTGGCCGTCCTGACGGTCGTCGTCCGCCTGCTCGTGACGCG
>JBBECJ010000241.1:0-3666 GCA_040881885.1 Thermomicrobiales bacterium
CTATGGTGACCAGATCGACGACTCCGTGATTGGGGACGCCGCTCGCCGCAACGCCTGAATACTGTGACCGATGTCTGGCGCGAGGCCGTTGACCGAATCGTTCGCGCTTCCGTATAGTCACTCGAACGGGAACATTCGAGCCAGTTCGGGTGGATGGTGAGATTGAGCGAGCGTGCACGTGGGCCGTTGTTGGCGATCGGTGGCGCCGAGGACAAGTTTCGTGACCGGGCAATCTTGCGCCGCTTCACCGAACTTTCGGGTGGCGATGACGCCCGGATCGCGATCATCCCGACCGCGTCTGCGATCGACGACGCCGGTCAGCGCTACAAGGCGATCTTCCTCGAGTTAGGCGCGACGACCGCGGAAGTCCTGTTCGTCGGTGGCAGAGAGGACGCGAACAGCGACGAACTGGTTTCCCTTGTCGAGCAGAGCACTGGAATTTTCATGACCGGCGGCAATCAGATTCGAGTCGCAAGCATTCTTGGTGGAACGCGCGTGGCAACAGCGCTCGTGCGCCGCAATCGCGAAGGCGCGCCGGTTGGCGGAACCAGCGCGGGCGCGTCGGTCATGTCGACGGTGATGGTTGCCGGAGGACGCAGCGGCTCGACACCGCGCCCGCACAGCGCGGCCATGTCGCCGGGGCTTGGGCTGATCGACTCGGTTATCATCGACCAGCACTTCCGTGAGCGCGACCGAATCGGGCGACTCGTTACGATGGTCAGCTACAACCCCGGTCTGCTGGGTCTCGGCGTCGACGAAGACACAGAGGCGCTGATCTGGCCGCACGACACGCTCGAAGTCATCGGCAGAGGGTCGGTGCTCATCGTCGACGGCATCAACATGCGCAGCGATGTCTACGCGGGGCGCGGGAAGCACCCACTGACGATCGCAAATGTCATCGTCCATTTTGTGGGGTCAGGTGGAAGCTACGATCTCAGCGAGCGTAAGGTTCTCTGTCTCAAATAATCATGTGACGGTAAATGAAGCCGCCGGGGCCGGTCCGCATTGGTAATCGTCAACTGCGATAGATTCGAGCTCCCGGCCGATCGGCGCGGGGCTGGTAGGAGTGGGGGCAAGCGATGCCGCTGAAGATCCTGGACTCGAAGATCTATCGTGGACCGAACGTCTGGGCGCGCGTGCCGGTCGTCCTGTTGCGGGTGGATATCGAAGATCTCGAGGATCGTCCGACAAACACAATCGACGGGTTCACCGACGAGCTGGTCGGTTTGATGCCATCGCTGTACGATCACTACTGCTCGCTTGGCCGTCCGGGCGGGTTCCTTGAGCGGCTGCGCGAGGGCACCTGGATGGGGCACGTCCTTGAGCACATCGCGTTAGAGCTCCAGACGCTGGCCGGATCGGAAGGCAGCCGAGGGTTGACCCGCTCAACCGATGATCGCGGCATTTACAACGTGGTCTACCAGTACGCCCAACAGGATCTTGGCATGGCGGCTAGCGAGCTTGGCGTTCGGCTGCTGAACCACTTAATCTATAAGGACGACTCAGAGTTCGGGTATGAACACGAGCTGGAGCGCCTGATCCGGTTGGCCGAACGTCTGGCGTATGGGCCGAGCACGAAAGCGCTGGTTGACGAGGCCGAGCGCCGCGGCGTCCCGGTCATCCGGCTCGACCCGCGGCGCTCGCTCGTCCAGCTTGGTTACGGCGTCCATCAAAAACGCATTTGGGCGACCGTCACGTCCGAGACGAGCAACATAGCGGTTGATCTGGCCGCCAACAAGCGGTTGACCAATCAGCTCCTCCAGGGAGTCGGGATACCCGTGCCGCGTTCGAGAACGGTTGAGACGGCCGATGAGGCCGTCCGGGCCGCCAGGACGATCGGCTATCCGGTCGTTCTCAAACCGTTGGACGGCAACCACGGCCGCGGGGTGCGCATCAACCTCCGTGACGAACAGGAGGTGCGCGACGCATTCCAGGACGCCTACGACCAGAGCCGAGGCGGCGTCGTGGCCGTCGAGTCGTTCATTCGAGGTCGCGATTACCGCATTCTGGTCGTCGGCGGCATGTTGATTGCCTGTGCCGAGCGCGTTCCGGCGCACGTCATTGGTGATGGCGTTCACACTGTCCAGGAGCTGATTGACATCACCAACAGCGATCCGCGCCGTGGGATCGGTCACGAGAAGGTGTTGACCCGGATCACAGTCGACAGCGCTGTTCTCGACCTGCTTGAGAAGAGCGGTAATGCGCTTGAGTCGATCCCAGAGGCGGATCAGTTTGTGCAGCTGCGGCTGACCGGCAACATGTCCACCGGCGGCATCTCGATCGACCGGACCGACGAGATCCACCCCGACAACATCGAGATCGCCGAGCAGGCCGCCCAGGTCATAGGGTTGGATGTAGCCGGCATCGACTTCATCGTCGACGACATCACCGTGCCCGTCAAAGATCAGAGCGGCGCGATCTGTGAAGTCAATGCCGGGCCCGGATTCCGGATGCACACGCACCCAACCGAGGGAATTCCGCGCGATGTCGCCAGGCCGGTGCTCGACTTGCTCTTCCCGCGTGGCGCGCCGTCACGAATTCCGATCGTGGCCGTGACAGGCACGAACGGCAAGACGACGACCTGCCGGATGATCGCGTCGATTCTCAAGATGGCGGGCCGTCGGGTTGGCATGACAACGACCGACGGTGTCTACATCGACGGCACCCAGATCCTCCAGGGCGATATGAGCGGACCACACAGCGCCCAGATGGTCCTCCAGAACCCGACCGTCGAGCATGCCGTCCTTGAAACCGCCCGGGGAGGCATCCTGCGCTCCGGTCTGGGCTTCGATCGCTGCGACGTCGCCGTCGTCACGAACGTGACGGCGGACCACCTCGGTCTCGGCGGCGTCGACTCGCTGCGCGAAATGGCACGCGTCAAGGCCGTCGTGCCTGCTGCGACGTTCCGCGACGGTTTCGTTGTCTTGAACGCCGATGATCCGTGGTGTGTCGAGATGACCTCGCGCTCGCGCGGCGAGGTCATTTTCGTTTCGATGGACGAGGAGAACGAGACGGTCAAGGAGCATCTGCGATCGCGCGGCAAGGCGGTCATCCTCAAGCGCATTCGCGACAACGAGGTCATCCACTTTGTCGAGGGCAAACGAGAGACGGCGGTTCTCGACGTTCGCCACATTCCGGCGACGTTCGAGGGCCGGGCACGGGTCAACGTCAAGAACTCGCTGGCGGCAGTTGGCGCCGCCTGGGGCGCTAACATCGCACTCGACGCGATCCGCAACGGGTTGCGAACCTTCACGACCTCATTCTTTCAGGCTCCGGGCCGGCTCAACCTGCTGGAGGTGGGTGGATATCGGGTCATAGTGGACTACTGTCACAACGTCGCTGGTCTTCAGGAGCTGGCAGAATTCGTGACTCGAATGATGCCGGCCCGGACGGTCGGCATGATCGCTGTGCCGGGCGACCGGCGCGACGAGGACATCCGCGCCTTCGGGACGATCGCCGCCGGCATGTTCGATGAGTTCGTGGTGCGGGAGGACGCCAACCCGCGCGGGCGAGAACGCGGCGAGGTCGCCGGAATTCTGCGTGAGACACTGATGTCAAACGGCGTTGACGACGGCCGGATCACGTTAGTGTTCGATGAGCTAATGGCGGCCTCGACGGCGTTGGATCGCGCCCGTCCTGACGACCTGGTCGTTCTACTGGCCGACA
>JBBECJ010000242.1:0-3632 GCA_040881885.1 Thermomicrobiales bacterium
CCCCGGCGCTGTTTCGCAGCCGTTGGCGCAGGTTGGTTCCGGCGCAGCCGCCCGCTTCGCTGACGGCTACGGCGGCGACTGGTGGGCGCGTAACCTGGCATGGACCGCCTCGTGGGGCGGCGCCGTTCCCGGCTGGGCAACCGATCCGCTCGGCTACTACTGTGCCACGCCCGGCCACGCCGTCGGCGACCGGCTGCGGTTGATCGCCAACGGTCAATCGATCGACTGCACGATCGGCGGCGAAGCGGGCGATCCTGGCTTCCCGAACGCCGGTGAGGGAGCCGTTGTCCTCAACCGGGCCGCGTTCGATGCGCTCGGCCTGAACGGTCACAACGACCTGCGCGCCTACCACCTGGGGCCGGCCAACGGTCAGCTCACGTCGAGCGCCGGCCAGATCAATGCCGGCCCCGCCGCCTTCTACGCCGACGGCTACGATGTCGCCTGGTGGGAAGGGACGATGTATCGCTACGAAAGTTGGGGCGGCACAGTCCCCGGCTGGTCGGTCGATCCGAGCGGCTTCTACTGTGTCCACCCCGGCTACCAGGTCGGCCAGCGGCTCCGCCTCGTCGCCAATGGCGCCACCCTCGACTGCACGATCGGCGACACCGTCCAGGGTCAGCACCTGGACTCCTGGCAATCCAGCTGGGCCGTCGAGCTCTCCTGGGACACGTTCGTCGCCCTCGGCCTGGCCGGGAACAACAGCGTTGAGGTGTACGTGTTGAGGTAACAGGTGATAGGTTTCAGGTGACAGGAGTTTGAATCAAACGGTCAAGAACTCCTGTCACCTGTCACCTGTCACCTGTTACCTCGCGGAGACCGATGTTCGACACACCAATCCTGGGTCTGATCGTCGCCGTCGCCGCCGTCGCGACCCTGGCAGACACCTGGCGCGACCGCGTGGCATTGTTCGACGCGCGCTTCACGGCTGACGAGCGGCAGCGCGTCCTGCGGCTGGCGATGTTCGTGCTGTTGCCACTTAGCGTTCTGGCCCACGAGGGCGGCCATGCTGTCTTCGTGAAGCTGTTCGGCGGCGAGATCGTCGACTTCGGCTTCTACATGGTCTACGGCTACGTGGCGCACATCGGGCGCTACACGCCCCTGGAACTGGCGCTGATCGCCTTCTCCGGGTCGGCTGTCAACATCGTCCTCGGTGTCGCGGCCTTCCTGCTGGCCTGGTTCCGGCCGCTCCCGAAGCGTCCGGCGTTCAACTACCTGCTGTTCGTCTTCGCGGCGCTGGAGTTCTTCAACGCGCTCATCTTCTACCCCGTCTTCGACGCGCTCGGCGGGATCGCTGGCGACTGGAGCACGATCTACTCGCGCGAGACGCCAGTCTTCAGCCTCCTGATAGGCTTGCTGCACGTCGCGCTGCTGGCCGCGGCGGCAGTCATCTGGCGTAGCCCGCGCTTTCACGCGGGCTACTCCGAACGGACGGGGTTGAGACGGGTGGGCGCAACACCGGGCGGCCCGAACGCGGGAAGCAATGCTGACGACGCCGACGAGCAGCGCGAGTTGACCGGCGTCCTGACCGTCGCCGCCGCGTTGGCGACGGATGGCTGGCGTCACCAGGTCCAGCTCGTCTCCGACGCCCTGCTTGGCGGCGCGCAGGTTATCATTCGCTGGCAATCGGGCGGCTTCCAGCGCGCGCTGCTCGTCCACGCGACCCTCTCGAGCGACCCGGACCAGCACGTCGAGCTGCACGCCGCGATCGAGCCGGACGCCAAGGAGATGCCCCCCTACGAGCGCAGCCTGGCCCGCATCGACGGCCAACCAACCGCCCAGGAGCTCGTCCCCTACATCTCCCGTTTCCTCGACTTCGTCGATTCATGGAACGGAGCCACCGTCAGCACGCCGAATTAGCAGTCCACAGCAAGAGCCTTGACAGACGGGCTGTTCGCGAGGGCGGGCCGCTTCTTCGTAGGGGCCGCATCCTGTATCGGCCCATGCCGTGAGGCATCTGGTACGACACCGGTATGGTTCCAACACGGGCGCAGATGCTTGCGGTCCACGGCAAGCGCCCATATGTCATACCGGATGCCTCACGGCATGGGCCGATACAGGATGCGTCCCCTACGAAGAACAGGACGGCGCCACCTTCCCACGCGTCAGCCACCCAGCGCGATCGCAAGCACGCCGGCGGCGATCAGTCCCGAGCCGAAGATCCGGACGCGGCCGATCCGTTCCTTGAGGATCAGGACACCGAGCAGCGTCGCGAAGACGATGCTCGTCTCGCGCAGCGGCACGATGTAACCGATCTTGCTGCCAGACACCTTCATCGCCGCCAGCACGATCAGGTACGTCCCGATATGTAGGACACCTCCGACGATGATCGCCTTCCGGCTGGTTCGCCAGGCAGCCGCGACGGCCCCGCGACGGCGCGCGACGATGTACGGAAGCAACAGCAGTGTCTGCATCCCGATCAGCCCGTAGACATATACGAGCGGGTGCGCGTGCTGAACGCCGGCCTTGTCGATCAACGAGTAGGACGCGATCGTCAGGCCGGTCAGCGCCGCGAACATGATCCCGCGCCGGCCATGGGCGACCTCTTCGGCGACCTTGTCTCGCGCGCCGAGGACACTGATCGTTACGAACCCGGCCAGGATCGTCGCGATCCCGGCCAGCGCGACGACGGTTGGCCGCTCGTCGAGCAGCGGGATCGCCAGCAGCGGCACGAGGACCACGCCCGTCCCGCGCGCGATCGGGTAGGTCAGCGAGAGCGCGCCATTACGGTAGGCCGCCGCCAGGAAGAGCGTGTAGAACATCTCGAGCGTGCCGCTGACGAGCAGGAACGGGACGACGCGCGACGAGATCCCTTCGCTGGCGACGACGACGGCGACCGGCGCGGCGTAGATGACCAGTCCGATCGAGCTGATCGTGAACAGGAACGCCAATGGGTCCGCGCTGCGCTTCGCCAGCACGTTCCAGACGGCATGCATCACCGCCGATATCAGGACCAGTCCAACCGCTACCGCTCCCACGCACGGCATCGTACGGCATCGGGCGGGATTCGGGAATCGAGGTTCGGGAGCCGGGATTTCCGACGCCCCAACTTGCCGATTCCGCCATTCCGGGCGATGATTGCGCGATCGTGGAGTGAGCAGCCCTCCCTGGCGGGGAGCGGTGTAATGGAGACGATAATGGTGGACACCCAGACGCGCTTTGACACGCGGCACAAGAGCCGCGTCATGCACGATGGCCGGGACCGGGCGGCGGCGAGGGCGATGCTGCACGGGATCGGCTTTACCGACGACGACCTGAAGAAGCCGATCGTCGGCGTCGCCCACTCGTGGATCGGGACGATGCCCTGCAACTTCGGCCTGCGCCGGCTGGCGCAGACGGTGATGGAGGGCGTTCGGGCTGCCGGCGGGACGCCAATGGAGGTCAACACGATCGCCATCTCCGACGGCGTCACGATGGGCACCGAGGGGATGAAGGCCTCGCTCGTCTCGCGCGAGGTGATCGCCGACTCCATCGAACTGGTCGCCCGCGGCCACATGTTCGACGCGCTCATCATCCTGGCCGCCTGCGACAAGACGCTGCCCGGCTCGGCGATGGCGCTGATCCGGCTCGATATCCCCGGCTTCGTCCTCTACGGCGGCTCGATCTACCCGGGCCGCTTCCAGAACCGCGACGTC
>JBBECJ010000243.1:0-3607 GCA_040881885.1 Thermomicrobiales bacterium
CCTGCCTCGACAACGGGATCACGTTCGTTGGGCCGTCGCCGAACACGCTGGCGCTCTGCGGCGACAAGATTGCCACCCGCGCCGCCGCCGAACGCGCCGCTGTCCCGACGCTGCCGGCCAGCGAGCCGCTAACATTGCTTGACGAAACGGCCTGGGGAGACGCTGGCGCGCTGATCGGCTTTCCACTGATCGCGAAGGTCGTCTCCGGCGGCGGAGGTCGTGGGCTGCGCGTCGCCGAAAGTGCCGCTGTCCTGGACGACGCGATCCGCTCGGCCCTGCGTGAAGCGGGCGCGTCGGCAGCCGGGACAACCCTTTTTCTGGAGCGCTTCCTGGAACCAGCCCGCCACGTCGAGGTTCAGGTGGCCGGAGACGGGACCGACGCAGTCGCGCTCGGCGACCGCGACTGCTCGATCCAGCGCCGGCACCAGAAGGTCGTCGAGGAAGCGCCGGCCTTCGATCTGTCCGACGAGTCGCGCGGCGACCTGCACGCGCACGCTGTCGCGATGGCGCGCGAAGTTGGGCTGCTGGGCGTCGGAACGGTCGAGTTCCTGCTCTCAGGCGCCGGTGAGCTGTTCTTCATCGAGATCAACCCGCGCCTGCAAGTCGAGCACACCGTCACCGAGGAGGTGACTGGTCTCGATCTGGTCGAGGTCCAACTCAGCCTCGCGACGGGAGGCGGATTGCCCGAGCCGAGCGCGCCAGTCGGTCACGCGATCCAGGCACGGCTCTACGCCGAGGACCCGCTGGCCGGGTTCAGACCGAGTCCCGCCGAGATCCGGCTGCTCGATTGGCCCGACCTGCCCTGGCTGCGCGTCGATTCCGGTTACGAATCTGGCGATGTCGTCCCGAGTTTCTACGACTCGATGATCGGCAAGCTGATCGTCCACGCGCCGGACCGCGAGACCGCGATTGCCCGGATGGCGGAAGCCTGTGACGAACTCCTGATCGGCGGGATCGCTACCAATCGTCCCTGGCTGCGGGCGTTGATGGAACTCGACGCGTTCCGCGCGGCGCGGCACAACCTGTCCACCGCCGAAACGGTCGAGGTCGCGCGTCAACCGGCAGCCGCGCTCACGTGGATGGCGGCGGCGCTCCTGCCGTCTGGCGAGAACGAATCAGCATGGTCGTCGTCCGGCCCGTTCAGGGTCGTCGCGCCGGCAATCCTCGCGCTGCACGACGCGGACGGTGGGTGGGAAGGGCGCGTGAGCTATCGGCTGGTTGGCTCAGAGTGGCAGCCGGTCGTCGCTGGCCATAGCGATGATGATGGCGGGACAACGGACACGCCAGCAGTCGTGATCGACACCGACGACGGCTTTGAGGTGTCCGACCCGTCAGGCCGCTGGCTCATGCGGCTTGGGCCATTGCCCCTTCTACACGAGCGGGAAGTGGCGACTGACGGCGCGTTGCGGGCGCCGATGCCAGGCACGGTCGTCGCCGTCAACGTCGCGCCGGGCCAGGCGGTCAGCGAAGGCGAGGCATTGGCGGTCATGACAGCGATGAAGATGGAGATGACGCTGGCCGCGCCGTTCGACGGCGTCGTCGCGAGCGTTGGCTGCGCTGTCGGCGACCTGGTCGGTTCGCGGCAGGTGCTGGTGACTGTAACACCACAGTTAGAGAGCAGCGTGCTGGATGGCTAAGCGATTGCCGCGACGCGTCACGATCTACGAGGTTGGCCCGCGCGACGGCCTCCAGAACGAAGCGACGCCGGTTCCGACCGAGGCCAAGATCGCGTTCGTCAATGCGCTGGCCGACGCCGGGCTGACCTGGATCGAGACAACATCGTTCGTCAACCCGAAAGCGGTCCCACAGCTCGCCGACGCGTCCGAAGTGATGCGCGGCATCGAACGTCGACCGGGCGTCCGTTATCCGGTCCTCGTCCCGAACGAGCGCGGGATGGAGCGCGCGTTGGAGGCGGGTGTCGACGCCATCGCGCTCTTCGCGGCGGCGTCGGAGGCCTTTTCGCAGGCCAACATCCAGGCGACGATCGATGAGTCCTTCGAGCGCTTCCGGCCGGTAGCCGCGATCGCGCGCCGCGAGAGAGTCTGGCTGCGCGGCTACGTGTCAACAGCGTTTCATTGCCCGTACTCCGGAGCCGTGTCAGCCGATCAGGCCGTCGCCGTCGCCGAACGGTTGTTCGAGCTCGGTTGCGACGAGGTCGCAATCGCCGACACGATCGGGCGCGCGACGCCGGACGATACCCGAGCGTTGCTGGATCTGGCGGTGGCGCACCTGCCGGTTGAGCGGCTGGCCTTTCACCTGCACGACACATCCGGGCTGGCGCTGGAAAACACACGCCTGGCGATCGAGGCCGGAATCTCGATCTTCGACGGATCTGCCGGTGGGCTTGGCGGTTGCCCGTTCGCGCCGGGAGCGCCGGGCAACCTGGCGACCGAGGCGCTCGTCGCGATGCTGGACGAGATGGGGATTGAAACCAGCGTCGACGCAGAGACGGTCGCTCAAGCGGCAGCGGCGATGCGAGCCTTGCTCTAGGTCCCTGACTCCGGTTGGCGCTGCCGCAGGGCGGCTGCCACCGTTTTCCGCAACCGGACGCGATCGATCGGTTTGGGGAGCGTCGCGAAGGCGCTTGACAGGCGCGGGTCGCGCTCGTCGGCCAGAATCGAGACAACGATGATTGGGATCTCGCGCGTTTCCGGCGTCGACTGCAATTGCTGGAGGAGCGCAAACCCGTCTATGTCGGGCAACCGCAGGTCAAGCGTGATCGCGTCCGGCAGGATCGTTCTGGCATGCTGGAGGGCGTCACGGCCCGCCGAAGTCACCAGAAAGTCGTACTTGGCGCCGGTCAGCACGCGCGCGATCAGGTGCGCGTTGTCCGGATCGTCCTCGACGATCAGCACCAGTGGCCGCGAACGGTCCGCGCCGCCGGGCGTCTGGTTTGGATTAGGTAGTGACGTGCCATCCGACAGCATCGTGATCCAGCCCGGCCTCCGCGATTGCAGGTGTCCGGCACGATCCCGGATTGCCGCAAGCGTAATTCATGGATACCCCCGAAGAGGATAGGAATTGGGCGGTTGTGACGCTTCTGTGACGCCCTGATACCACCATCGCTAAGGCAAGTACCACAACATTGGCCACTATTAGAGACGACGATGGTACGATGGGCGACAGCATGATGGGGAAGGCAGGAGAAAATATTGACAGCCACTGTCGCGAAAGGACTGCACGTCGTCCCGGTTCGCTACGCCGGCAGCGCGCCAAACATGCCCGACCGTGAGGTCGTCGACACGTACGCCGCCGCCGTCGATTACGCCGTCTTCGGCGCGGACGCGACCGTCAGTGAGCCACACTTCCCTGAAGCACAGCGCGATGAGGAACCGACGATCAATCTGGGGCTGATTGGCGGCGAGATCGCGAAGGCGGTCGCCGAGGGACGACGCGCGGGCCAGCCCGTCCTGGTCGTTGGCGGCAACTGCGCCATCACACCTGGCGTCGTCGGCGGACTCCAGCAGGTCCACGGCCCGGCCGCGAAGATCGGGCTGATCTGGTTCGACGCTCATGGAGACTTCAACACGCCACGGACGACGCTCTCCGGGATGCTGGGCGGAATGCCGGTGGCGGTCACGGCCGGGTTGGCCTGGCCGCGTTGGCG
>JBBECJ010000244.1:0-582 GCA_040881885.1 Thermomicrobiales bacterium
AACGAACACATTGTCGATCGCGTGACACATCACGCGTCACGACCACGGAGGAAACGTGGCAACCGGACCACTCCGACCCTACAAGGGCAAGTCGCCACAGATCGCCGACGATGTTTTCATCGCCGACAACGCGGTCATCATCGGCGATGTCGAGATTGGGAGCGGGTCGAGCGTCTGGTTTGGCGTCATTATCCGCGCCGACAGCTCGAAGATCACGATCGGCGAGCGCAGCAACGTCCAGGACATGTCGATGCTGCACTCGGACGAAGACGCGCCGTGCACGATCGGCGACGATGTCACGGTCGGCCACGGCGCGCTCGTGCACGGCTGCGTCGTCGAGGACGGCGCGCAGGTCAGCATGGGCGCGATCGTCCTCTCGCACGCGGTGATCGGCGCGGGCGCGATCGTCGGGGCCGGCGCGCTCGTTCCGGAAGGGATGCGCGTCGAACCCAACACGATCGTGATGGGCGTCCCGGCCAAGCCGCGCCGCGCCGTCAGCGACGCGGACCGCGCCCGAACAATCGAAGCAGCGAGACACTACAGCGCATTGGGCCGGGAGTATGCGAGCGAGCGCGTCGAAAA
>JBBECJ010000244.1:592-3603 GCA_040881885.1 Thermomicrobiales bacterium
CGAAGGGAGGGGCTTTAGGCCGCACGAATCAGAAAGCCCCTCCCTTCGTAGGGGAGGGGTTGGGGAGGGGTTTTCGACGCACGTAGCACGGGAGGCAAGGTGGCAGTTCGAATCGAGCGTGACGGTCCAGTCGCAACCATGACGATGAGCCGGCCGGAGGCGTTCAACGCCTTCAACACGGAGCAGCTTCGGGCGCTGCGTGACGCGGTCACCGAGGTGACGGCCGACCGCGAGATTCGGGCGGTTGTGCTGACCGGGGAGGGACGACGGGCATTCGCGTCGGGCGCGGACATCAAGGAGATGTCAACGATGCGTCCAAGCGAGGGGCTGGTCTTCGGGCAGCTTGGGCAGGCGGTGACGGCCGCGATCGAGGCGGCGCCGCAGCCGTGGATCGCGGCCATCAATGGCTACGCGCTCGGCGGCGGCTGCGAGATGGCGCTGGCCTGCGACATTCGGCTCGCCAGCGAGAACGCCGTCATCGGCCAACCGGAGGTCACACTCGGCATCCTGCCCGGTTGGGGCGCGACCCAGCGGCTGCCGCGGTTGGTCGGCGCCGGAATCGCCAGCGAGCTGATCATGACCGGGCGGCGGCTCAACGCCGACGAGGCGCGGCAACTTGGCCTCGTCAACGCCGTCTACGCGCAGGATGAACTGCTGCCGAAGGCAATCGAATTGGCCCAAACGATCGCCGCCAACGCGCCACTGGCCGTCAGCGCCAGCAAGCGCGCCATCCTTCTCTCCCGCAATGTCGATCTGACAACCGGCCTCGCCTACGAAGCACAAACCTTTGGACTATTGTTTGATTCAGACGACCAGAAGGCCGGGATGAACGCCTTTCTTGAGAAGCGGACGGCGGAGTTTACAGGGACGTGACGCGTGACGCGTGATGCGGACGGTGGAATCACGTCCCTATCCGCGTCACGCGTCACGCATCACGCGTCACGAGAGGAAAACCATTGAAAATACTCGTCGCGGTCAAGCAGGTGCCGGACCCGAACGCGATCCGGTTCGATGGGTCGGGCGCGTTCGCGGCCAGCACGCCGAGGGTCGTCAATGAGTACGACGGCTACGCGCTGGAAGAGGCGATCAAGACGAAGGAGGACGGCAAGGCCGACGAGGTCGTCGTCCTCTGCGTTGGGACCGCCAACGCGCGCGACGCCATCCAGCGCGGTCTGGCGATGGGCGCCGACCGAGGAATCCTGGTCCAGGCCAGCGATTCGGACCTGACCTCGATGACGGTCGCGGCCATCATCGCCGGCGAGGTTCGAGAGGGCGGTTACGAGCTGGTCTTCGTCGGCCAGGAGTCCAGCGACGGCGGCACCGGCAACACCGGCCCGCAGCTGGCGGCAATGCTGGATATCCCGCTCGTCTCGAATGTCGTCGGGTTCGAGCTCGACGGCGGGACGCTGACGCTCCAGCGCGAGGTTGAGGACGGCCGTCACGTCGTCGAGGTCACGCCGCCGGCCGTCATCTGCGCGTTGACCGGCCTCAACGAGCCGCGTTCGCCATCGCTGAAGGGCATCATGGCCGCCCGTAAGAAGCCGATCGAGGAAAAGTCCATCGGCAACTACGACACGCCCGAGACGCAGACCGAATGGGGCCGCCTCTACACGGAGCAACGCACCGTCCAGGCAACCATCATCCAGGGCGACGACCCCGCAGCGGCGGCGAAGCAGGTGGTCGAGTTGTTGCGCGAGAAGAAGTTGATCTGAGTGATGAGTGACGAGGGCCGAACAATGCGTCAATGCCCCGTCGAGGCGTGCGGCGTTCGAACGGATTGTTATTGTCGATTGTGATCGGCTGAACGCCGATCCCATTGTCGGGCGGACATCGCCCAGAGGGCACCCGGTCCGCCCCTACGCATTGACATTGTTCGTCCCTCGTCACACAACGCGCATTCGCATTATTGGGAGGCCAAATGCCATCAGATGTTCTCGTCATCATTGATACAAGCGCGGGGCAGGCGCGCGAGACGGCGTTGGAGCTGCTGGGGCCGGCGCGGGAGATCGCGGACGGCGGGCAGGTGTCGGCTGTCGTGATCGGCAGTGGGGTCGAGGCGGTTGCCGGGGATGTCGCGGGGCGCGGCGTGGATCGGGCGCTGTATGTCGACGCGCCGGCGCTGGAACGCTACACGACCGACGGCTACACGAAAGCAATCGAGGCGGACATAGGGGCGGTTGATCCGAAGGTCGTCCTGTTTCCCGGCACGACGGCTGGCCGCGACCTCGGGCCGTATGTCGCGGCGCGGGCGGGCGCGGCCTGTCTGTCCGACTGCGTCAAGCTGCGCTGGGAGGACGGCGGGCTGGTCGGGACCAGGCCGGTCTATCAGGGCAAGATGCTGACCGATGTCCGCGTCCAGTCCGGCGAGCGCTCGTATGCCGTCATGCGTGGCGGTGTCGCGGCGCCGCCGGAGGCGTCGGGCAGCGGCAGCGCCGAGCCGCTGGCGGTCGAGATTGGCGATAGTGACCTGCGGGTGAAGCTCAAGGATGTGGCCGAGAAGCCAGCCGGCGGCGCCAACCTGGAGGGCGCCGAGACGGTCGTCGTCGGCGGGCGCGGCCTGGGCAGCGCCGAAGCGTTCAGCATGATCGTGGAATTGGCCGCCGCGCTCGACGCGCCGGTTGGCGCAACTCGCGCCGTCACCGACCTCGGCTGGCGCCCGCACTACGAGCAGATCGGCCAGACCGGCAAGACCGTCCGCCCGAAGCTCTACATCGGAGCGGGCGTCTCCGGCGCCGTCCAGCACACGGTCGGCATGCAAGGCTCCGAAACGGTCGTCGTCATCAACCGCGACCCGGACGCGCCAATCCTCAAGCTGGCCACTATCGGTGTCATCGGCGACCTCAACGCGATCCTGCCGGCGCTGACGGCGGAGATCAGGGCGGCGAGAGGAAGATCGTGACGCGTGATGCGTGACGCGTGACGCGAGAAACGAACACCTGTCACTTCGCTTCACGCATCACGCGTCACGCGTCACGAAAGGCAAGGCATGGAAGACGAGAAATTCGACGCGA
>JBBECJ010000245.1:0-3588 GCA_040881885.1 Thermomicrobiales bacterium
AGCGCTCGCTCGGCTGGGTCGGCGACGCGACGGCCGCGGTCACCGGCCTGAAATTGCATACTACACCTATCGACATCGTTCAGGCGTCGCTTGAGGCTGTGACGTACCGCTTCGCGGCGATGTACGATGCGCTGCGGACTGGCGCTGAAACGATCGTCGCCAGCGGCGGCGGATTACGCGGGTCCCCGGCGTGGTTACAGATGATGGCCGACGCTATCGGCCAGCCGCTGGTGGCGTCGAGAACGGCCGAATCATCGTTGCGAGGGGTGGCGCTGGTAGCGATGCGGGATATCGGAATCATCAGCGAGCTACCGAGCGCAAACGACGGGACCCGGTTCACTCCGCGCACGGACTTCTATGTGCGGCATCTGGTTGCCCGCCAACAGCAACAAATGCTCTATGATCGCGAGGTCGGTCCGAATGGCGTCAATCTGCTGGCACGACAAACGCGGGAGCGAGGGTAGCCGGCCTCCCGATCAGCCGTGAGCCTGATCGACTGTGTCATATCGACGAGCTTCCAACCGCCAAGCGGGCCGGTGAAAAACGTGACGAGCAAGGAGCGTAGTGATGGCGAAGAATCCACTGCAACAACTGGTGGACTACGGGCAGAGTGTCTGGTACGACAACCTCAGCCGGCAGCTTCTGGAATCTGGCGGATTGCAGCGATTGATCGACGAGAGCAGTGTCGTCGGCGTGACCTCGAACCCAACCATCTTCGACAAGGCGATCAGCGGCTCGCATGATTACGACCACCAGATCCGCGAACTGGCCGAGGCGGGCCGGACGACCGACGAGGTCTACGAGGAACTCGTCATCCGCGACATCAAGTCAGCCAGCGACATACTCGGCCCGGTCTGGGAGAGGACGAAAAAGACGTCCGCCGACGGCTTTGTCTCGCTTGAGGTCTCGCCGACGCTCGCGCACGACACCGACAAGACGATGTCCGATGCGCGCAGACTGTTCGCGCGGGTGGACCGGCCAAACGTGACGATCAAGATCCCCGGCACGGTCGAGGGGGTTCCGGCCATCGAGCAGATGCTCTACGAAGGCGTGAATATCAACATCACGCTTCTGTTCGCGTTGGAGGCGTACCGGAATGTGATGGAGGCTTACCTGCGGGCGCTTGAGCGACGCGCCGAGGAGGGCAAGGCGATCGACAATATCCATTCGGTCGCGTCGTTCTTCGTCAGCCGGGTGGACACCGAGGCCGACAAGCGGCTGGAGGCGATCATCGCCAGCGAATCGGGCAGCGAGCGGGCGGCCAAGGCGGCGGCGCTGCGCGGCAAGCTGGCAGTCGCGAACGCCAGGCTCGCCTACGTCGCCTTCACCGAAATCTTCGAGTCGGCCCGTTTCCAGAAGCTGGCCGAGCTTGGCGCGCAGCTTCAACGCCCGCTCTGGGCCAGCACAAGCACCAAAAACCCGGAATATCCGGACACGCTCTACGTCGATGAGCTGATTGGCCCGGACACCGTCCAGACGCTCGCGCCGGCCTCAATCGAGGCGTTCGCCGACCACGGCACGCTGGGAAACACGCTACAGTCGGACCTCGACGGCGCGCGGGCCGTCTTCTCCGGTTTCGAGGATCTCGGTCTGTCGGTCGATGACATCACCGACACGCTCGCCCGCGACGGGGTCGCATCCTTCGCCAAATCCTTCGAAGGGTTGCTGGCCGGGTTGGACGAGAAACGCGAGCGATTCAAGCAGGAGGCAATCGAAGCCCGGATGGCCGCGCTCGACGGCTTTGCCCCACGTGTCACGCAAGCCCTGAATGAACTGGCACAACAGGATGTTCCCTCCCGCCTGCAAAATCGCGATCCCTCGCTCTGGTCGGACGACCGCAGAGCGCAGAACACGATCTCGCAGCGGCTGGGTTGGTTGCCGGTCGTTGACGCGATGGCGGCCGAGGCACGTAGCGGGTTCTTCAACGACTTCGCCGAGGACATCAGGTCGCGTGGCTACGAGCACGCCATCGTGCTTGGGATGGGCGGTTCGTCGCTAGCTCCGGAGGTCTTCTCGCGCGTCTTCGGTCGGCAGGCCAGATTCCCGATCCTGACCGTCGTTGACACAACCAATCCCGACAGCATCTCGCGCGTCATGGACACCGTGCGCGATATGAAGACGCTGTTCATCGTTTCGACAAAGTCGGGGACGACCGTCGAAACGATGTCGCTGTTACGTTACTTCCTCAAGGAGCGTGCCGGCGATGGCTCCGACTTCGTTGCCGTCACCGATCCGGGCACTCCACTCGAAGCCGAGGCCAAGAAGGCGGGGTTCTGGCGCGTGTTCAACAACCCGTCCGACATCGGTGGGCGCTACTCGGCGCTGTCGTACTTCGGCCTCGTCGCCGCCGCCGCGGCTGGAATCGACATCGAGCAACTTCTGGATCGGGCCGCGATCCTGCTGCCGGTGCGCGACATCGACCACCCCGGGATCTGGCTCGGAGCCGTGATGGGCGCCGCACAGCGAGCGGGGCGCGACAAACTGACGCTGGTCGCCAGCCCAGGCTGGGAGGCGTTTGGCGACTGGCTCGAACAGCTAATCGCCGAAAGCACCGGCAAGGACGGAACCGGGATCGTCCCCGTCACAGGCGAGCCACTGGCCGGCCCGGACGCTTACGGCGATGACCGGCTGTTCGTGTATGTGCGTGGATCGGCCCGGACGAGCGACTGTGACACCACCGTCGCGGCCTTGCGTGAGGCTGGCCATCCAGTCGTCCAGATCGACGTGGATGCTCCTGACGCGCTTGGGCACGAATTCGTGCGCTGGGAGATCGCGACGGCTGTGGCCGGCGGGTTGATGGGCATCAACCCGTTCGACGAGGCAAACGTTCAGGAGGCGAAGGACGCCACCAACGCCGTCCTGGCCGACCCTGGCCTGACTGTCCCGGCCGCGAACACGCCGGACACAGCCGCCGGGGCGCTAGCAGCACACGTCACGCCAGGGGGCTACATCGCAATACTCGCATACGTCGACCGGACGCCGGAGGTCGAGCGCGCGCTCAACGCGCTGCGCGACGCGCTGCGCAAGCGGACCGGCGTCGCGACGACGCTTGGCTACGGCCCGCGCTATCTGCACTCGACCGGCCAGCTCCACAAGGGCGGCGCCGAGGCCGGCGCGTTCCTCCAGATCGTCGCCACTCCTTCGACCGACATTGAGATCCCAGGCGCGGACCACAGCTTCGCGACGCTCTTCGCGGCCCAGTCCGCCGGCGACGCGATCACCCTCAAGCGCCACGGCCTCCCGATCGTTCGTGTCGAGGCGGGGGACGATGTCGTGGGAACGATTCAGGCGATCACGGACGCCGTCGTCGCGAAGGAAGGCGCCGCACGGTAGCGGGTTCCTGCTTGAGAGCTCAACGACCTGACAACGGGCTGAATGCTGACGGCTGATCGCTGACACCTAAGGGAGGCTGCATGGACATCGCGATCATCGGGCTTGGGCGAATGGGCAGCAACATGGTCCGCCGGTTGTTGCTGGACGGCCATCGCGTCGTCGCGCACAACCGCAGCCGTGAGCCGATCGACGAGGCCGTGGCAGAGGGAGCGGTCGGGGCCTACGAGCTTGCGGACGTCATCAGCCAGCTCGAAG
>JBBECJ010000246.1:0-3588 GCA_040881885.1 Thermomicrobiales bacterium
CACCTGTATCAAGAGGACGCCTCACGGCGTGGGCCGGTACAGGACACGGCCCCTACCAGGAATGGCGCACGGCCTCAGCACTCGTTAGTCAATCGTGGGGATAGAGTCACACAGGGTAGAGGGGGTTTGCGGATGGGTGGAGGGGCGCTGTCGTCCGAGTTCATGCTCGGCGTGTATGTGTTCCTGCTGGCGATCTTTCTTGGCATTGAGTTGATCGGGCGCGTGCCGGCCACGTTGCACACGCCGCTCATGTCGGGGACGAACGCGATTCACGGAATTGTGCTGCTTGGGGCGATGATCGTCCTAGGGCCGGCTGACGAATGGTGGCTGCAGGCATTGGCCTTCGTGGCGGTCATCCTAGGCGCGGCCAACGTGTTTGGCGGCTTCGTCGTCACCGACCGGATGCTCCAGATGTTCAAGCGCAAGCCGGGAGCGGGGGCCAGGCGATGAGCGATTTCGATCGCGGCGATCTGATTCAGATCGCCTATCTTGTGGCTGCCGTTTTCTTCATCTTCGGCCTGAAGCAGCTCGGCAACGCCAACACGGCCCGGCGCGGCAACCAGGTCGCGGCGATCGGGATGGGCATCGCCGTCGTTGCGACGCTGTTCATCCCCGGCTTCGACGGCGTCAACATCGTGCTGATGCTGGTCGCGATCGCGATTGGCGCTGTGATCTCGGCGTATCCGTCGCGGATCGTGCCGATGACGGCTATGCCGCAGATGGTGGCGATCTTCAACGGGATGGGTGGCGCGACGGCGGCGCTGGTTGGCGTGGCCGAATTGACCGGCCACGCGGCGGTCACGAAAGGTGACGGCATCTCGATCCTGCTGGGTGTCATTATCGGCTCGATCTCATTCACCGGCTCGATCATCGCCTTCCTCAAGCTGCAGGAGTTGCTGAGTGGCCGGCCAATTCAGTTCGCGGGGCAGCAGATCATCAACGGCGCGATCGCGCTGGCCGTCGTCGTTGTCAGCTTCGTCATCTACTTTGGGATGGACGATATCGGCGGCGTGCTGGTCAAGGCTGACAGCACCAACCTGCTGATGATCCTGATGTTCGCGCTGGCGCTGACGCTCGGCGCGCTGTTCGTGCTGCCGATCGGCGGCGCGGATATGCCGGTCGTGATCGCGATCCTGAATTCGCTGACGGGTCTGGCGGCGGCGATTACCGGCTTCCAGCTCAGCAACCAGGCGCTGATTATCGCCGGTTCGCTGGTCGGCGCGTCGGGCGCGTTTCTGACGCTGCTGATGGCGCGGGCGATGAACCGCTCGGTGACGAACGTCCTCTTCGGCGCGTTCGGCGGCGGTCCGGCGGTTGGCGTTGCGGCGGGGCCGGACGGCGAGGCCAAGCCGATCCGCGAGACGACGCCGGACGACGCGGCGATCATGCTGGCCTATTCACAGAAGGTCATCATCGTGCCGGGTTACGGCCTGGCGGTCGCGCAGGCGCAGCACGCGGTCCGCGAGCTGGCCGAGCGGCTCCAGGAGCGCGGCGTCGAGGTGAAGTACGCGATCCACCCGGTCGCGGGCCGGATGCCGGGGCATATGAACGTGCTGCTGGCCGAGGCGAATGTGCCCTACGACGAGCTGTTCGAGATGGACGACATCAACGACGAGTTCCCGCAGACCAACGTCGTGCTCGTCATCGGCGCGAACGATGTCGTCAACCCGTCGGCGCGCGAGGACAAGAGCAGCCCGATCTACGGGATGCCGATTCTGAACGTCGACCAGGCGCAGCACATCGTCGTCCTCAAGCGCTCGATGGGGGCCGGCTTCGCCGGGATCGAGAACGAGCTCTTCCATAACCCGAAGACAACCATGCTCTTCGGCGACGCCAAGGACTCGCTGACGAAGCTGACGGCGGCGGTTGAGGCGGCGTAGGCGCGAGAGACAGGGAACAGGGGCTCGTCCAACACGGACCCAGCCCCTATTCCCTCGCGCCTACGCCGCCTCACGTAGGAACTGGCGGACGCGCTGGTAGCGGACGGAGGCGGAGAACTTTTTGAGGGTGTCGTAGATGACAGGGAGCTCGAGGTAATCGATCAGAATCGCGGCCCATGCCAACCAGCCGGGCAGGCCGGACCCGGAGGTATCTCCGCTGAACTGGCCGACGACGAACTCGTCGGTAATCCAGAAGATATGCAGCCACTGGCTGTTGAGAAACAGAAGGAACAGCAACGCCTTCCAGCTCCAGCCCTTACGCAGCTCGTTGATGTAGATCAGCGAGACAGAGAGCAGCGCCGGCAGTTCGGTGTAGTCGATGACGAGGATCGCGTAGTAGAAGGCGCCGTCCGGCGAGAAGTAACTCTCCCCGACCAGCCGCTGAGCGACGACGTCCGCCGAGAGCCAGTAGAGGTGGACGAGTTGCAGGACGAACAGCAGCGCGGCGATCGCGATATTGAGCGTGTAGTGGCGTTCGTACCAGTCGAAGAAGGCTTGCAGGGCGCGTCGCACCTGTTCGACTCCGTTCCGTTCGTAGAAGCTCCGAATCCCGACTCCCGCGATCGGATTCTGAGAACCATTCCTACCTGATAATCATTCTCATTCTACAACATCGCCCTGCCAATGTGAAGCGCCATCGCGCAATCTGCCCAGGCGATCGACTGGCGCCGCGTAAGCGCGTCGTAAGGGCCGTGCCGCAGGCTGACGCTGACGAGGCAACGCGGCAGCAAGGAGCAACCGATGGATATATTTGGCGGTATCGAGCGGTTCGTGAGTGATCTGTACCCATATCGCTGGCTGATCGCGGCGCTGACGGTCGTCGCGCTCGCGCTGCTGGCGACGGCCGCCTATCGGCGTGGCTGGCATCTGGCGCTGATGCGCCACAAGCTGCGGACGGCGCTGGTCGTCGTCCCGCTGCTGGTTGTCACGCTTCCGCTCGCGTACTACCTGCTCTCGCCGCTCTGGACGCGAACGACGATCATTGAGGAGAGTCCGCTGGCCGCCGTCAACAACAGCGTGCCGGGTGTCACAGCCGCAACCCGGACAGCGACATCGCCAACGCCTGTCGCCACGAACGAACCACCCACGGCCACCGCCAGCAACCCGGCCGCGACGAGCGAGCCACTGCCGGCGACCGAGCCGGCCCCGACGCAAGCGCCAGCCGAGGAACTGGAACCAACCCAGGAACCGATCATCGAGACGACACCGGAGCCGACGCCTGCTCCGGCACTGGAACCGACGCCGGAACCGGCCTTGGAACCCGCGCCGGAGCCGACCGAGGCGGTCTTCACGCCGCGTCTGGTCAGCAGCGGTCCGTTGAGCGGCGCTGACGACTTCCACTTCGCCGACGGAACGGCGCTCCTGATCGAGACAGCGCCGGGCGTGTATGTCCTGCGCCTCGAAGAGTTCTCAATCCGCAATGGCCCGGACCTGTTCGTCTACCTGACCACCAGCCCGGACCAGTTCAACGACAGCGCCATCAACCTCGGCGATCTACGGGCGACCGACGGCTCGATCAATTACGACATCCCGCCCGGCACGGACATCGCGCGCTACCAGGGCGTGGTCATCTGGTGCCGCGCCTTCGCGGTCCTGTTCGGCAGCGCGCCGCTCTTCGCTTCGTAGCATGCGGACGTAGAGAGGCGCC
>JBBECJ010000247.1:0-3583 GCA_040881885.1 Thermomicrobiales bacterium
CTACCGGATTGCCGCCAAAGTATCTCATCCATTGTCCTGCTTCGGCGGACGGACGAAGTCGTTGAGCAGGTCGTCGAGGGCGGCGTCGAGGTCATCAGTGGTGCCCATGTGGACCGGCGAGGTCTGGATGACGGTGCTGCGCGGAGCCGTCAACCAGTGGAAGCGTTCGGATGGCGGCAGCTCGGCCAGCGGCCCACCAGCAGCGGCACCCTCGGAGATCGCGCGGAACTGGTCCAGGTGACGCTCGATGGTTGGGATGTCCGTCTCCGGCGCGAGGGCCAGTAGCCGGGCATTGTCGAGTTCGACGCAGGCGCGCAGGTAGCCGGTCGTCCGGGCGAAGATGACGACGCCGACGTTGATCGACTCGCCCCGTTCGACCCGCGGGACGACCCGGATGACGGCGTAGCTATACCACACGGTGTGTCGGCCTCGGCGCGTAGTGGACCGGTCCGCGCGCCTGGGCGTCGATCGCCTCCTGGAGCCAGGCGCGTGGACCGTTCAGCCGCTGCATGAAGTAGGTGATATACGCCTCGCGCTGCTCTTCGACCGTCGCGAACAGTTCCTCGTCGCCGAGCCACTCGTCGGGCACGCAGGCGACGACGGCCCGGAGCACGTCCTCGGTCAAGCGCGGACGCAGGCGAGCGTCGGCGGCGTGCAGGTCGCCGGCGAGGTGCAGCAGGACATGCTCCTCGATCTGCGGGAAGGCTGACTGGACGCGTTTCTCCCATCCCTGCCAGGCATGATGGAAGTAGAGCGCCGCGCCGTGGTCGATCAGCCAGAGCTTTCCGCGCCAGAGCAGCAGGTTGGTGTTGCGCGGCGTCCGGTCGATGTTGGTGACGAAGGCGTCGAACCAGACGATATCGGCCGCCAGCTCCGGCCCGAGGTCGCGGTCGGCGGCGGGGTCGAAGGCCAGCGCGCCGGGCAGATAGGCCAGCCCGAAGTTGAGGCCGGCGCTGGCGCGCAGCAGATCCTGGATCTCCGGGTCCGGCTCGCCGATCCCGAAGCCATCTTCAAGGCTGACGACAGCCGCGTCCGGAACCGGTAGGCCGAGCGCCTGCGCCAGCCCGGCCGCCAGGCATTCGGCGACGAGCGCCTTCCTGCCCTGTCCCGCGCCGAGGAACTTGACGACGAAGGCGCGTCCGTCGGCCGTCTCAACCACCGCCGGCAGCGAGCCGCCCTCGCGCAGCGGCACGACATAACGCACGCCGGTCAGCCGCTCGATCGTCACGCTGTCGTTCACGCCGGCTCCGGCGCCGTCTTTGGCATCTGTGTCATCATGCTCGAAGTCTACACACGATCCTCGGCGGCTGGCGGGAGAGGGGCGCGACATTGATGCTGTCCGGCTTTGGTGACGAGATATCGAAAGACCTGGGCGAACAGCTCGACACGTTGCAGCGGGCAGGCATCGAGCTGCTGGACCTGCGCGGGGTCTGGGGGAAGAACGTGCTGGAACTCAGCGACGCCGAGGTCGCGACGGTCCGCGAAACGCTGGACGGGCGCGGGATGCGGGTGTCGTGCGTGGCGACGCCGGTTGGCAAGGCGCCGGTCGATGGCGACTTCGGCCAGCAACAGGCGGCGCTGGCGCGCGGGATCGAGATCGCGCGGGCGCTCGACACGGCCAGTGTGCGCATCTTCTCGTACTACATCCCCGAGGCCGACGATCCGGAGCGTCATCGCGACGAGGCGCTGCGGAGGCTGGCGGCGCTGGTCGAGCAGGCACGCGAGGCAGGTGTCACGCTGCTACACGAGAACGAGCGCGGCATCTACGGTGACTCGCCCGCGCGTTGCCACGATCTGCACGCGACGATCGGCTCTCCGCATTTCCTGGCCCTTTGGGACCCAGGCAACTTCGCCAGTTGCGGGTACAAGCCGTTCCACGACAGCTGGGAGCTTCTGCGGCCATACATCGGCTACGTGCATGTCAAGGATTACGACCGCGCCGCCAAACGCGTCGTCGTGGCCGGCGCCGGCGACGCTGAGTGGTCCGCCTGCCTGCGCGCGCTGGCCGATTCCGGCTACGACGGCGTCCTCGCACTCGAACCGCACCTGGCCCACGCCGGCCCGGCGGGAGGCTTCACCGGCCCGGACCTGTTCGTGGAGGCGGTCGACGCGTTGCGGGGCGTGATGCGTGATGCGTGATGCGTGATGCGTGATGCGTCGGGAACCGGGATTCGGGATTCGGGAACGGGGTGCACATACGGGAACGCCAAGGCTGGTCGCCCCCGAATCCCGAATCCCGGTTCCCGACGCATCACGCATCACCGCGCGCCCGGCCCTTTCACGAAGCGTCCCGGTGTCGCGCCGGTGTGGGCGCCGTTTGAGACGACGCGGGCGCCGTTGACCCAGACATCGCGGATGCCGGTCGAGAGCTGGTGCGGGTCGGTAAAGGTGGCGTGGTCGATGACTGTTTCCGGGTCAAAGACGACGATGTCGGCGAACATCCCGGCCCGGAGCTGGCCGCGGTCGGGGATGCCGCAGCGGTTGGCGACCGACGAGGTCATCTTGCGGATCGCGTCTTCGAGCGTCAGCACGCCCTCCTCTCGGACGTACTTGCCAAGCACGCGTGTCCAGGTTCCGTAGGCGCGCGGGTGGGTCGGGCCGTTGGCCTTCGCCCAGCTCGGGTCCATCCCGCCGGCGTCGCTGCTGATCTTGTTCCACGGTTGCTGGAGCTGGAGCTTGACGTTCTCTTCCTGCATCGCGAAGTAGATCGTGCTGATCCGCTGCCCCTCGTCGGCCAGCAGATCGACGGCGGCGTCGAACCAGTCCTGTCCGCGCTGCTCGGCGATCTCGGACAGCCGCATGCCGGTGTACTGCTTGTTGTGCTCCTTCAGGAACGAAACCGGCATGACGTTCTTCGGACCGATCAGGTCGCACATCGCCTCCCAGGTTCCGTCGGGATCGAGCGTCGCCGATCGAATCCGCTGGCGCATGTTCGGGTCGCGCAGGTTCTCGTAGAGCTTGCCGCCCTCGGCAACCCACGGCGGCAGGACCGAGGTCAGGCCGGTGCCGCTGGCGATGTACGGGTACATGTCGGCGGTGATGTCCAGCCCCTCGGCTCTGGTGCGGTCGAAGCGCTCGATCGCTTGCGTCATCTTCGAGAAGTTGCGCGTGCCGGAGACCTTCAGGTGGTAGACCTCGACGGCCGCGCCGGACCGCTGGCCGATCTCGATCGCCTCGTCCAGTGCCTGGAGGAAGGTGTCGGCCTCCGAGCGCAGGTGGGTGATGTAGACGCCGCCGTGCCTGGCGAGGACTTCGCAGACCGCGACGATCTCGTCGGTTCCGACGAAGGCTTCCGGTGGGTAGATCAGCGCGTAGGAGACGCCGATCGCGCCGTCCTCCATCGCCTCGGCCATCACGCGGCGCTGGACGTCCAGCGCCTCGGCGTTGGAGACGCCCATCTCCATGTCGCGCGCGTAGCGGCGTAGCGTGCCGCCGCCGAGGAACGAGGCGACGTTGGGCGAGACGCCGCTGTCTTCCATTGCCTGGAGCCAGTCGCCGAAGCGCGTCCAGGACTGCGCCTTCTCGACCCACTCGTCGAGGTCCCAGGCCTGTGGACGGCCCTCCATCGGGGCGGTGAAGCGGC
>JBBECJ010000248.1:0-3546 GCA_040881885.1 Thermomicrobiales bacterium
CTCAGTTTGTACAACAATTGCCGCGCCGTCTATTACGCTCCCATCGATGAAGACTTTGGCTTTAGCACGATTGAAGCGCTCGCCGCCGCCAAGCCGGTCGTGACAGCTCCCGACAGCGGCGGCGTCCTCGAATTCATCACTGACGGAGAGACCGGAATCGTGACGACGCTTGACACCTCGTCGCTGGCCGCGGCGTTCAACCTGCTGGCTGACGCATCGTTCGCAAGCCGGCTCGGAGCGTATGGACCGGAACGAACTGCTCATTTGACGTGGGATGCTGTAGTTGCCTCGTTGGTGGCTGGGTAACCGGTCGTGAGCGCTGAACGACTGCAATACGTCACGCCGCTGCCGCCGCTGCCGACCGGCATCGCTCAGTACAGCCGCGACCTGCTACGCGCGCTCGGTGGGGCATGGCCGTTGGACATCGTCGGCGAGGCGGGCTCCAATCCGGCGCCGTTTGTAAATCCTGTTGAGGAGTCAGGAACCCGGACCACATCGTTTCGGCGCGGGGTTCCAACGGTGTTCCAGATCGGCAACAGCGGCTTTCATCGACTCGCGTTCAAGCACGCCCTGCAGGAGTCGGGAGTCATCGTGTTGCATGATGTCATGCTCCACCACGGGCGTAGTGGGGAGCTACTGCGAGCGGGCGGCGCCGGATACCAGCGCGTGATGCGCAGCCGCTACGGGGCGAAGGGAGCGTGGGCGGTTGCCGAAATCCTCGCGGGTCGAGCGGTCGATGACTTCGGCGTCTATCCGCTCTCGGAGGACTACGTTGAGCGCGCGATCGTCACGATTGTCCACAGTGAGTTCGCGCGCCGGCAGGTACTGCGGTTCGTCCCGGACGCGAACGTCGTCGTCGTCCCGATGGGAGTTCCGCTCCCGGCTCTCGTCGATCAGTCGGCTGCCCGTATCGCCTTGAAGCTGCCCGAAAGAGCGTTCATCATCGCGTCTATCACACACGTAAACCCGTACAAGCGGATGCCAATCGTGCTTCGAGCGATGCGGCGACTGGTTGCCCGTGAGCCGGACGCCATCCTGATCGTAGCCGGAAGCGTCGCGCCCGGGATCGACCTCAAGCGTCAGGTGTCATTGCTGAATCTCGAGCGCAACGTCCGGCTGCTTGGGTACGTCACTGACGACGAAGCACGGTTAGCCGCGCGGGCTGCTGACGTATGCGTCAATCTACGCTTTCCGAGCGCCGGTGAGACATCAGCCAGCCTGTTGCGCTTGCTTGGAGCAGGTCGCCCGGTCCTGGTCACGGATGACCCGTCCATCGCCGAGTATCCGAGAGACGCCGTCCTGCCAGTCGCGGTCGATCGCTTCGAGGACGAGATGCTGGCCGACCTGATGTTGCTGCTGGCCCGCGATCGTGAGCTGCGGGACGCAGCCGGCGCCGCCGCGCGGTCGTTCATTGAGCGCGAGCACAGCATGCTGGACGCCGTCCACGGGTATCGCAACGTGATACAGGCCGCGTTTGGCGTCCAGTTACCCGAGTCGCCTGGCATGGCTGTGCACGAACCCGATCCGACTGTCAGCGCGAGCGCGGTGTCGCCAGTTCGGTACTCCGCGCTTGACGCACGCATCGCTGACGCACTCGCAGGGCTGCGTCTGGCGGGTCACGATGCTACGATCCATACTGTCGCCCAGGCAGCACAGCGCCTGCGCCTCGATTGCGCACAACCGAGTGAGAACGAATGGACTTCCGATGAACAAGTCTCTGCCGATTCGTAAGGAATTGCTCGATATCCTGGCCTGCCCGGTCTGCAAAACGGCCGTCAGGCTCGAAGACCAGGAACTCGTCTGCGACACGTGCAAGCGGCGCTATCCGGTGGACGACGGTATTCCGATCATGCTCGTCGAAGCGGCAAAATAGAACATGCGTTCGCTTTTGGTGCTATACTTAGCCGATTGCTGATCGCGAGCTGACGGATGGAATCGACATGACGAGTCGCGTCGTAACGGGCAAACATCTCGACGAGGACGTGGCGCTGGAAACCAACATACGGCCGCGTCGAATCTCCGAGTACATCGGCCAGGACAAAGTCAAGCAAACGCTCTCGATCTTCATCGAGGCGGCCATGGCGCGCGGCGAATCGCTCGACCACATGCTGCTCTACGGCCCGCCGGGACTTGGAAAGACGACGCTGGCCAACATCATCGGCGCGGAGATGGGAGTCGGCGTCAGGATCACGTCCGGCCCCGCCATCGAGCGGGCTGGCGACCTGGTGTCGATCCTCACCAACGTCAAGGCCGGGGATGTGCTGTTCATCGACGAGATCCACCGGCTGAACCAGGCCGTCGAAGAGGTGCTTTACCCGGCGATGGAAGACTTCGCGGTTGACATCATCCTCGGCAAGGGGCCCGGCGCTCGTTCAATGCGACTGAACCTTCCGAGGTTCACGCTGGTTGGCGCGACGACCCGGTTGGCGCTGCTGACATCTCCCTTGCGCGATCGCTTCGGCGGCGTGTTCCGGCTCGAGTACTACGACGACGAAGCGATGCAGGCGATTGTTCTGCGCTCGGCGCGCATCCTCGGTGTTCGGATCGAGGAAGATGGCGCGCGTGAGATCGCGCTGCGGTCGCGTGGGACGCCGCGAGTCGCGAACCGCTTGCTCAAGCGTGTGCGCGACTACGCTCAGGTTCGGGCCGACGGTGTGATCTCCCGTGAGGTCGCCAACGCCGCGTTGTCTCTGTTGGATGTCGATCAGCTCGGCCTTGACGACGTCGACCGCCGGATCCTGCTTGCGATTGTCGAGAAGTTCGACGGCGGACCGGTCGGCATCGACACGCTTGCGGCCGCGACGAGCGAAGAAACCGACACGATCATGGATGTCTACGAGCCGTATCTGATTCAGCTTGGCTTCCTCCAGAGGACACCCCGTGGACGAGTCGCGACCCGCCGCGCCTATGTTCATCTCGGCCTTCCACCGCCTCTGTTGCCAGACGATACGCGTCAGGCGCTGTTGTTCGATGAGCAGACGGGGTGACGAGCGGAGATCCCGAACCGCTGCCGGTCGAGCGGTTTGACTACGAGCTACCTGCCGAGCTGATCGCTCAGACGCCGATCGAGCCGCGCGACGCGGCGCGCTTGCTGGTGGTTTCCCGTGCCGACCGATCGTTGACCGATCGCGCCTTCCGCGAGTTGCCCGAACTTTTGCGTCAGGGCGATCTACTGGTCGTCAACGACACGCGTGTCATGCCGGCGCGGCTGGTCGCCCAGCGCGCAAGCGGGGGACGGGTTGAGCTGCTCCTGCTGTCGCGGCAACCGGATGGGCGCTGGCGCTCGCTCGCGCGCCCCGCCCGGAGGCTTCGGCCGGGCGAATGGCTTGCGCTGATTGGCCACGACGATAACCCGGTCGATGACTCGGTCAAGGTGGTCAAGCGCGAGCACGAAACGATGATCGTTGAAGTTCCAGACGATAGGGCCATTCAGCGCCACGGCCGGGTCCCGCTGCCACCTTACATACGCGACAGCAGCAGCGATCCGGAACGCTACAAGACTATCTACAGCCGGGAAACCGGGTCCGCGGCGGCGCCGACGGCTGG
>JBBECJ010000249.1:0-3082 GCA_040881885.1 Thermomicrobiales bacterium
GGGGAGAACCCATGTGTTCTCCCGACAATAAGATCGGCGTTCAGCCGATCACAATACGTCAATGACTCTTCGAGGCGTTCGGCGTTCGACGAGGGTTGCGATTGCTTCATTGCGATCGGCCGCACGCCGATCTTATTGTCGGGAGAACCCATGGGTTCTCCCCTACGAAATTGATTGGTTTGCCCGCTACGACAACAGCCTAGTGTACGTACTAGACGTACGTACACTAGGCTGTTAGGCTTGCATTGAGTCGCTGTGGCCGAGGCCACAGCCGGGTAGGGGGCTGGATGTTGCGGGTCGCGGCGGGTACGGGTGAGCGGGCGAGCTTCTGTCTGGAGCGTGGCGATCGGCGGGCTGAGTCGCCGTTCCTGTATGTCGCGGGCACGGAGGACGCCAGCCGGGGGCAGGCGCGGTTGGAGCTGGCGCTGGTTGAGCCAGTCGAGCGAGCGCCGGGTGACGCCGAGGCGGCTCGGATGGTGATCGACGGAGTCCGAACAGCGATCGACGGTTGCGACCCAGACGACGCGCTGGAGAGGTTGCACGCGGCCTATTCAAACCTGAGCCGCTGGCTGTTGGGTCAGAACCGTGCCAACGGCAACCGGCGCAAGATCTTCCTTGGCCTGACTTGCCTCGTGCGGTGTGGCGACGATCTGTTTGTGGCGCAGGTTCCGCCGGGGCAGGCGCTGATTCGCCAGGACGGGAGACTGTTCGCGTTTCCGAAGCTGCGGAGCTGGTCGCCGGCGTTTCAGCCGTCGCGCACCTACGATCTCCCGAATCCGCTGGGGCTGCGCGAGCTGACCGCGCCACAGGCGCATTACTCGCGGATCGAACGCGGCGACCTGTTGGCGGTCGTCTCGTCGTCGATCGCCTCGCGGCTGGAGCCGTTGGAGGAGGAACTGCTCGACGCGGCCGGGATTGAGGATGTCATCGACACGCTGGCGGACGCGAGCGCGCGGCTCGGCGTCGTCGGCGGGGTGGCCGGGATCATTGCGGCCTGACGCGAGTCTATTTCAAGAGCGATGTTCCGTATACGCCCACGTCCCGGTAGAGGCGAGGCACTAACTCGCCCCGCTCCCCGCCCGACGCGTTCTCGTAGCGAGCAGTGCGAGTCAGTGCCTTCGCTCCTACCAGGAGCATTCGCCAGCGTCACTGAGGCGAAGAGACGACGGTGCCGGGTTCACTGGGTACCACCTGTTCGTACGCATGTTCGCATTTCAGGCGGCGCTTTGTGACCGGCAGGCACGGGAGCCTGGGCCGGGGTACTGAGTTTCAGGCGAATGTTGAAATTGGGACGCCGTTCCCCTTGACCCTGACGCACCGATGGCGCAGACTAGAGGTGTTCAAGGTAGGGCGTCTGATTGACTCGGTTCATCGCCGGGGTATCCCCGGTCGGGCCACGCCGTGCGCTTGAATCACTAGGCTGGGGAACGCAATCACGTTGTCACCGACCGACGCAGCCAGACATTCAACACCGCCGCCAGCGCTAAACGACGGGCATTGCTTCAGGAAATCAGCCGCCGCCTTCTGTCCAATGGGTCGGAAGGCAAGCGAGCGCGCACAGGCTGGGTGAGGCAGGTCTCGCCGGCCGAGGACGCGATGTTGAGAGCACATTGACCAGCCCGGCTGGCCGAAACACGGAACGACGACTGACCGAGGCCGGAACGCGGGCGCTGAGAGGGAACATGTTGTACGAACTGCTTGCGGGGCTCTTCCTCAGCCTCACTGCGGCAGTCGTTGGTGTCTGGGGCGCTTCCAGGCGAGACCGGCCGTTGCACGGCCCCGTTGACGACGGCATGCTCGGCATGCCGCGGCTACAGCGCTGGGACGCCAGCTACCGTCCACCACGCATGCAGCGGCTGCGCAGCCGGTTCCCACGGGTCGAGATCAGCCGATTTGTGATTGTCTTCGCGGTCGTCCTGGCCGCCGCGGCCGGCGCGATGTTCATCTACTCGCGTTCGACGCATCAGGGGATCGTCACCGAGCAGACGGTTGAGGCCGGATTGGCGCAGATCAGCCAGCGTCGACAGGACGCGCTGAACGCCGACGATCTGCTGGCCGCCTGGGAGATCCTGATCAAGGCGCGGACCGATCTGGAGCAGGTCGCGGCGCTGGCGGCCGATGGCGCCAATGACGCGCGGATCGTCGCTGAGCGTGCGGCGATCAACGAGCAACTGACGCGCCTGAGCGGGATGCAGCAATTCACCAACGTCCAGACGGTTGGAGCCGTCCCGGCTGCGCCGGACGGCACGACGGCGCGGCTTGTGGCCGGCGGTGGCCGGGTCTATCTCCTCTCGAACGCGATCTACCAGCTGGATATCGCAGGCGCTGCGCTAGTGTTGTTGCTGCAACCGGGGGACATGGTTGACAACCAGGCGGTCAAGACCCTGCGGGCGGCGGCCTGGCGCGAGAACCGGCTGATGGTGATCGACGCGAGCCGGGCCTACATCTTCGATCCGACTACCGGCGGCTGGGGCGTCGAAGCGCTTGGCACGTTCGATGGCGAGGGGTTCAGCGACGTCGCGGCCGGCGACACGTTCGATTTCAACCTGTACCTGCTGGCGCGCGACAGCGGCCAGATCCTGAAGTTCCAGGCCGGGCTGTACGAGAACAACCCCGAGGACTGGACCGGCGGGGTTGCGAGCGAGGACCTGAAGACGGCGACCGACATGGCGGTTGACGGCGATGTCTGGGTGTTGCTGCCGGACGGGCAGATCCTGAACTTCTTCCGGTCGCGGCTGGAGGCAACGATCGTGCCGCAGGTTGTGCCGCCGCTGGAGCGGGCAAGCGCAATCTACGCGGACGAGGAGAGCGACTTCCTCTACGTGTTGAGCGACACCGACGGCCGGATCTTGCGGCTGACGCGCGACGGCGAGCTGCGGCAACAATTGACAACAGGCGACGATGATTCGCCAATCGTCGGGGCCGACGACCTGGTGGTCGATGAGCAGAACGCGATCGCGTATGTGCTGGCGAACGAGACGATCTATGCGTTGCGGCTGCCGGACGCGCCGGCGGGGACGGACGGGACGGCGACACCTGGGGCGGAGTGACGCGTAATACGTGATGCGTCACGAAAATCGAG
>JBBECJ010000249.1:3092-3545 GCA_040881885.1 Thermomicrobiales bacterium
CGTCGCGGGCGCTCGCTTGTTGGTTCGGAATGGGTTAGCGGTTTTCGAAGTACTGGCGGTTGCTGAGCAGGAAATTGGACCACTGTTCGGGGAGGTCGTCTTCGAAGAAGATGGCTTCGACGGGGCAGACCTCGGCGCAGACGCCGCAGTCGATGCACTCATCGGGGTCGATGAAGTACTGCTCGGAGGCGTCGTCGGAGTGGATGCAGTCGACGGGACAGACCTCGACGCATGAGGCGTCCTTGACGCCGATGCACGGCTCGCTGATCACATAGGTCATCGAGTGATCGCCTTTCTGGGGAATTGGTCGTCGCTGACTCGATCTATCGCGAGCGATCGGCCGGATTTCACCGGCCGATCCTGATGCGCGTTTTCGAGCCGCAGTATAGCACTGAGGGGGTGGGGGAGGGATGAGGAGAAAGTGCTGAGTGCTAGGGAGAAAGGAGTTGGTCA
>JBBECJ010000250.1:0-2588 GCA_040881885.1 Thermomicrobiales bacterium
GATCGCGCGGCCCGTCGGCTGGCGCCAGGTCGCGCGCGATGTCCTCGTCGTTGGAGCCGGAGCGCTGGTGGTCGCCGCGCCATTCCTGCTCCAGTTTTCAGCGCCGGTCGGCGTGCCCAGTTCAAGCGTGCCAGGTTGGCTGGTGGATATTCCGCTGGTTGGCCGGTTCTTCAACACCTTCGCCTTCGTCAGTTGGCGTCCGTCAAGCGTCCGCGAGCTGGTGATCGTGCATGGCGCCTGGCTGGCGGTCTTTGCCGCCTTCGCGTCGATCGAGCTGCTGCGCGACCGATCGTTGATCGAGATGATTCGCAGGCGCTGGCAGCCCTGGCTGACGGCCGGCATTCTGGCGTTCGGCGTCGCGATGGCCTGGGCGCCGGCAGTCCTGCTGTTGGGGTTGCCGCTGCTGCTGGCGGTCTGGCTTTCGGTTCGCGCCGAGCGGCAGCCGGTCCGAGCGCTGGCGGGGCTGTTCGCGGCCGGCTTCCTGCTCGCGCTCATCCCGGAGTTCTTCTATATCCAGGATGTCTTTGCCGACCGCATGAACACCGTCTTCAAGCTGTTTTATCAGGCCTGGTTGCTGTTGAGCATCGCCAGCGCCGGGGCGCTCGTCCACGCGGTCGGCCAGACGCCGCGAGCCGCCCGCGTCCCTGCCGTCGCTGCAGCAGCGATGTTGGTTCTGATGACGCTCCCATACGCTCCCCTGTCGGCACAGGACTGGACCGCCGACTTCGCCGAGCGGCGTGGCATCGATGGCCGCGCCTACATTGGCCGCAACGCGCCGGGTGATCTCGCGGCGATCGACTGGATCAGCCAGCACTCGCGCGATGGCGACACGATCGTCGAGGCGCCGGGCTGCTCCTATGTCAACGTCGCCGGCGCGCCAATGAGCCGTGTCTCGGCTTTCAGCGGAGTCCCGACACTGGTCGGCTGGCATGGCCACGAGAGCCAGTGGCGGCGAGGCGAGGACCCGGCGATTGGCGCCGTTCTCGACACACGCGCTGAGCGGGCGAACGCGATCCTCAACGGCGCCGTGCCGGCCGTCGACAGCGGAGCCCGCTTCGTCGTTCTTGGCAGCCAGGAGACCCACGAATCGCCGGATTGCGACCTGACCGCACAACGTGGTGACGTCGCCGGAGACGCGCTGGTCGCGGCCGGTTGGGAGCTTGCCTTCGAGAACGCGGAAACGCGGATTTACGCGCAATCGGATGACCCGCTTGTGGCACACTTGCGTTGAACCAGAAGCGCTGAATTTGGTACGATTCAAGCCTGTCCCCGACGAGGGGAAATTTGGTGTTGTCCGCAATCCAGCGCCAGCCATGATCCGCACTACAGGAGGTACGCCATAAGCACCAGGCCAGTTCGAGTCAACGAGCGCATTCGTGTCCGCGAGGTCCGCCTCATTGATGAGGACGGCACGCAGCTCGGGGTAGTCCTGACGCGTGACGCTCTCGAAATCGCGCGCGAGCGTGGGCTTGACGTCGTGGAAGTTCAGCCGAATGCCGTCCCGCCTGTCTGTAGGCTCATGGATTACGGGCGCTTCCGTTACGAAGAGAGCCGTAAGGAACGTGAGTCGCGCAGAAAGTCCAAGGGGGCGGTGCTGAAGGAAGTGCGGATCTATCCCAAGATTGGGGATCACGATCTGCACACCAAAGCGCGTCAGGCGCAGCGCTTTCTGGAAGATGGTGACAAGGTGAAGGTCGCCGTCCTCTTCCGGGGCCGCGAGATGCTGCACCAGGACATCGGCCGCGCGTTGCTCCAGCAGGTCGTCGCACAGCTTCAGCCTGTTAGTTCGATCGATCAGGAAGCGCGGATGGAGGGACGGATGATGTCCGTCCTGCTCAGCCCAAAGCGCGAGTTCGTCAAGGTAGACGGCGTCAGTCCGGCCGATCTCGAAAAGGCCCGGCTCGCCCAGGGCGAACGGCCCAGCGAAGAGGCACAGATCGAGAGCTAGTCACGGACGCCTATTGCCGGTCCGATGGGCGGCGCCGTAGCGCGGCGCCGTTCCGGTGTCAAACAGGGAGATGAGGGGGCGGTAGCATGCCGAAGATGAAGACCAACAAGCAGGCCGCGCGCCGGTTCAAGATCACCGGCACCGGCAAGGTCATGCGCGCCAAGGGTGGCAAGAGCCACCTGCGCCGCAAGAAGTCAGCGCGCACGCGGCGCATGTTCGACAAGATGTTCGAGGTCAACGCAGCCGACCGCAAGCGGATCAAGCGCCTGCTGCCATACGGCACGAACTAGTCAAGCTCGATCCGGCCGCCAACCCGGTCCGGTCTGCATTCGGAGGGATCTGACAGATGGCTCGAATCAAGCGTGGCGTGACCACCCGGCGGAGGCACAGGGCTGTCCTGAACCGCGCCGAAGGGTTCCGCGGCACACGCAATCGCCTCTTCAAACGCGCCAACGAAGCGGTCATGCGCTCGCTCATGTACCAGTACCGCGACCGACGGACGCGCAAGCGCCAGATGCGCCGCCTCTGGATCATGCGTATCAACGCTGCCGCCCGCGAGAATGGCATGACCTACGGCCGCTTTATCGAAGGTCTGCACAAGGCCGGCGTTGAGGTCGATCGCAAGATCCTCGCGGACCTG
>JBBECJ010000250.1:2598-3530 GCA_040881885.1 Thermomicrobiales bacterium
ACGCATCCGCCTTTTCGAAGTTCGTCGAGGTCGCCCGCGGCGCGCTCTAGGCGCCCGCGATGTCCGATGAGAGGCAGTCCCGCGAACCGGACGAACTGATAACCAGTCCGGCCAATCCAGCGCTCAAGTTGGCCCGCTCGCTGCGCCGGAGACGCGTGCGCCATCGCGAGCGGGCGATCCTTGTCGAAGGCTCCCGCGCAATCCAGTCCGCCCTCGACAATGGCGTTCGGTTCCGGACCCTGTTCATTGACGCCAGCAGGGTGTCCGACGTTGATGTCCAGCTCCTCGCGAGCCTGCGAGAAGCCGCCCAGCGTGTGCTGCTGATCGATGGCCCTCTCTTTCAGCAGATCACCGAATCTGAGCATCCGCAGCCACTCGTTGCCATCTGCGACATGCTGGACGCCGACCTGCCACCCGACTGCGCGTTCGTCGTGGCGCTGGATGGTGTCCGCGACCCTGGCAATCTGGGAACGCTTGTCCGGACTTGCGCGGCCGCTGGTGCCGATGGCCTCGCGTTGCTACGCGGCAGCGTCGATCTCTACAATCCGAAGGCTGTCCGCGCGTCGGCTGGAGCGATCTTTGCGATTCCCGCGCGGTCGTACGCGCATCTGGATGAGGTCATCACGAGATGCTTTCAGGAGCGACCACAAATCGTCGTCGCCGACTCGGACAGCGAAACAGCCTACGACGCCGTGAACTGGCGCGTCCCGTCGCTACTGATCATCGGCGGCGAGGCCGACGGTGTCAGCGCGGAAGTGCGTACGTACGCGGATCTCGCCGTCAGGATACCGATGGCGCCCGGAGTCGAGTCGCTGAACGCCGCCGTCGCCGGCTCAATCATTGCCTTCGAAGTGGCGCGCCAGCGGCGGTTGGATCTGTAAATTTCCGCGTACATACGCGGAAAACCTCTTTGGCTTGCTGTTCAGGTGTGC
>JBBECJ010000251.1:0-1768 GCA_040881885.1 Thermomicrobiales bacterium
AATCGAGGACATTCGACATTTCGCGCCAGTCGCTGCGGTATGGCAACGCGATCTCGGCCGTCACTGCATCACTCCTTTGCCATCACAGATCATCACAGACCATCACCCGTCGCAGCCCGGCGCGGCCACGCCTGCTCAACTGCCCACCAGCCCGAACCCGCCAGCGCCGACTCGCCCTGACCAGCCTGACAACCTCAACCCAGCCTGGAAGTCCGCCGCGCGGCGACCCACGAACCTTCCGCGCTGAACGAACACAATTGCTCACGCGGCATCCACGAATCTCCCCAAGCATAATACACACGCGTGGCGGAATCAAGCGAAAGTTCGGCCGGTGGCTCGCAGTGGCGTCAATTCTCCCCCAAGTCGAATATCGAGGATCGCGTGGCGACTCCGTCCAACCACGTATTTGGGAAGTGTACAGTGTTTCACCAAGCGCTTCCCCAAGCCCAGCAGCACTTGAGTTGACGATTCACGAGTGTTAATGTGTAATCGGTGTACTGGGAGCTCCTGTCCAGCCGTCGGCAGCGCATTGAGGAAACGATGACCACGCGCCGCAGGCATGACAACCAACTCGACGCTGGGCACGCGAACGACGGCTGCGTCGCTGGCGCGCGGGGCGGTGGCCAGCCGCTGGCGGCCACCCCGCAACCGGCCGCCCCGAGCGGGCGCGCCAGCGACGTCCAGCAGCCCACGCCAGTCTCGCTGGCCGGGCGGACAGAGGAGCCCGGACCTGCAGCCGATCGGGCTGACGGCCAGGCCGGAGGCACGGATCGAGCCAGCGCCCGACCAGCGGCTGATGACGCTCGCGCATTCGTCTCGCCCCTGGAAGAAAACATCGCAGCAGCACCCAGCGGGAGAGACAGCAAGCCGAGCGAGGCATCCGACGGCCCATCGAAACAGCGCGGGGCCACGACCAACGGCGCCGGCGATCACGACGAGCGTTCCAGCGACAGTCAGGAGCGCGCCGGCGTCGACGCGCGCCGCCGTGGCTGGTTCTGGCACTGGAACAACGTCGTCACCCAGTACGCGCCGCTGATCGGCCTCAAGGGCGTCGGCCTGCTGAACTCCTACACCGTCTGGACCGACCGCCGCGACGAGTCGCCCCATCGTGGCTATGCCTTCCCCAGCCAGCAGTCGGAGGCCGGCTTCTATGGCGAAGAACGGGCCGAGCTGATCACGATCAATAAGATCCTCGTCGCGCTCGACCTGATCGAGATCCGCAAGGAGATGCTGACCCGCGTCGATGAGCGCGGGAGGCGCTGGCGCGTGCCTCATAATTTGTATCGCGTGAGAGATCGTCCGGATGGCGTGGATTTACGTGCGAGTGATGTCATGTGCGTGGCGAATCTCGCCAAGCAGGACGCCGCCGTCTTCCGCTACGTCCGGCGCGTCTTCTCGGACCGCTTCCGCCCGATCGATGGCGACAATGTCTGGCACGCGATCCTCAGCGAATTGCGCCACGATCCGACCTGGCGCGAGTTGCAGGAACGCACCCGCGCGATTGAAGTCCGCGCCAGCGACCGCACGCGCGCCGGTCACCAGAGCCGCGCCAGCGCAAGTTCCGCGAAATCCGGAGCATCGTCCTCGCTCTCGCCCTTGCCCTCGCCTGAAGCGGCGCCACTGAACGGCTCTGAAGCCGACGATCCGGCGTTGTTCGGCACGCAACAGATCGAGCCGGAGATGCGGGCGCCGGATACCTCTGTTGAACACACCAACAATAGTAGCCCCCCCGCAACGGAGGTCGTTGTTGGACCCGGCAACAATGCTG
>JBBECJ010000251.1:1778-3510 GCA_040881885.1 Thermomicrobiales bacterium
GTGACGACCGCTGTTGCCGGGTCCAACACTGGTTCACCCGCCTCAACACCGACCAGCCTTGCTGGCGGCAACGCTGGTCGGGAATCCGTTGTTGGTACCGGCAACACTACATATGACCAAACAGATCTCACAACGACAACAACGACAACAACGCTCGTGCCGGAAAGCGCGGAGGGGGTCGGCGTGTTCGATCTCGCGCCGCCACCGCTCGCGTCGGGGTTGGCGGCGCAACTCTCCGGCGACGCGCCCGGACGATCGACGAACACGCCAATACGCGCCAGTGGCATCGATGAGAACGCTGGCCGGACAGCTGAAGGTGTCATCACCCGCAATGGCGTCGGCGGCGACGCCCTCGAACCGAACGGACTGCGACCGGCTGATGGCCAACCGGCGGCGTGGTCAACGACGACTGTGATCCCGAACGCGGACGCGAACATAACATTGGGTGGGACAGACGAAGGGCTGGAAAGCGAACGTGGACAACGAGTGGTTACGAGCAGCACGGAGATCGATCGGACGGTGGAAGAGCGGATTGAAGGGGGCAGCGATGATCGGCGATCACCAGGCGCGCGAGCGGGCGGCGCAGCGGGAGAGCGGCGTCTGGCTGACCCGGCTGCCGGAGGGCCGCTGGTCGATCCAGGTCCATTGGTCGTTTCCACCTTCGAAGCCGCCAACGACCGGCGCGCCACTCCGCTTGAACGGCTCCTGCTCGCCGAATTGGAGCGCGATGCCGATCCTGCGGCTCGTGCCGCAGGATCAACCGGCTCCAATTGGGTCGTCGCCGCGATGCGTGAGGCGGTCGCGTCTGGCTCAACCTTCGTTGCGCCGAAACGCGTCCGCGAGATAATCGCGCGCTGGTCGGCAGACCCCCGCAATGCGCCGGCGCGGGCGACGCCGCTGGTGAACACGCCGCCCGCTGGCGAATTGCCCGCCAGCGTCGACGGCGACGCAGCCGCGGATGTCCGCCTGCCGGGTGGCGTAAGCGGCAACGCTGTCTGGGCCGCCGTCCTGGCCGATCTGGCGCGCAGCCTCGACAACGACGCCTACGACCGGCTGCTGGCCGGGAGCCATGTCACCCGCTACTCGCGCGGCGTCGTCGAGATACGCGTCGGGAGCGCCGCCGCGGCCGGCAAGCTCTCGAACGAGTATCGTGGGATGGTCGAGCGTTGTCTCAATAGCCGCCTGCGCCGACCGGTCGCCGTCCGGTTCGACAGCGATCCGGTTGAGGCGTCAGCCAATGGCGCAGTTCCAGCGTCGGCTGAGCAGAGCGCGCCTGACGCGCCGGAAACGCTCACGATCGCCGCGTCCGAGGTCGAGGTCGGCCGGCAGGTCTGGCAGTCGTTGCTGAGCGATCTGGCGCGCTCGATCGCCCCCACCGATCTCAATCGTCTGGCCGGCGTCGTCGTCCTCGGGCAGGATGTCGCCGGTGCGATCCTGCTTGGCGCGCCATCGTTGACTGCTCGTCGTCTCCTCGACGGCCGCTACCGCGAGGATGTCAAAACCTCGCTGGCTGCCCTCCTCGGCCAGCCTGCCCCGGTCCGCGTCCTCGACGCCTGCGACTGGGGTGTCGCCTCCGACCAGTAGTCACCCGCGAGATGCCTCGATCGTGATCGCAAGAACAGGACGCGTCATATCCCCGGTTGCTGACGGCAGACATCAGTGAGGTTGCGGTGTATGTCGAGATGTCCGGGTGGGGAGCAGGGCGGGTCTCGCAACGTTCGATCTGTCAAGC
>JBBECJ010000252.1:0-3501 GCA_040881885.1 Thermomicrobiales bacterium
AGTGGGGTCGTTGAAGTCCACGAGACACCAAGAATGATCGCCGCGAAGAAGATGCCCGGAATGTATGAGCCTACCGCCAGCAGCACCAGGAACGACAACCCGCGCAGGAAGTACGTCAGTGTCAGAATTTCCCGGTGACCCTTGCGGTCCGAAAGGAAGCCCAGAGCCAGCGCTCCGACGATGCTCGCGCCACCGACGACCGACAGCGCGAACGACGCCGTTGTCTGCATCGTGTGTGTCGAATGCTCTGGCATGTCGGTCAAGTACGGGATCATGTGGACCGACGTGAAGCCCATCGTGACGCCACAGACGAACATCCCGAACGAAAGCTGCCAGTAGGCGGCAGTTCGGACCGCCTGGGCAAGTGTGATTCGTGGCCCGTCCAGCACGCCGTCTCGTCGCGATGTGCGCGCCTCCGTCCGTGACGGCGAATCCCGTATGAACAGGATCGCCATCGGCAGCACAAGCACGAACAGTGCGATCGCGATCGCGTAGTAGCTCGCGCGCCAACCCCAGCTGACCATGATCACGGTCGCGATCGGCACGATCAGCAGTTGACCGTACGCCGCGCCCGAGGTCGCCATCGAGAGGGCCAGACCGCGTTTCTTCTCAAACCAGCCATTGACGAGCGCGGTCGTGTTGACGGGAGAAGTTGCGGCAAACCCGAACGCCGCCAGCAGGCCGTAGAAGATATACACCTGCCAGAGGCTGTTGGCCAGCGTCATCGGAATCATCGCTACGCCGGTCGTCACGATGCCGGCTATCAGGATGCGCCGCGAGCCGAAGCGATCGACCAGCAGGCCGACGATTGGTTGCAGTACGGAGAGCGCGACCACGCTGATCGTGACCGCCAGCGCCAGCTCGGCCCGGCTCCAACCAAACTCCTCGGTGACCGGGATGAGGACGACGCCAAACAGAAATCTACCGCCGGACGCAATCGCCAGCGTCAGCATCACGGCGATGACGACGACCCAGCCTTGGTAGACGCCAAGAACGCGTTCGCTTCGGTCGCCGTCAGTCATGCATTCACTCTCACGATACGTCGGTGTCTCGGCGATTATCTTAGCAGCCTGGGCCGTCCTCCGGCACGGGCGGTGCAGGGACGGAGCCGACTCTGCTACAGTCATGGCGTTGATGACATTCGTGTTTAGCAGAGGTGATGTGTAGATGGACGTCCGCGAGCTGGTTCAACGTGCATTCACAAACCACGAGGAACTGCCGCCTGCCCCGTTCAGCGAGGACATGCCCGACGCAACTGCCTACCTTGCTACACCCGACCGGCTCGCGTATGCCCTCGGTTGGATCGTCGCCGCCGCGATCGTCAACGCCCGCTTTGCTGATTCCGGCATCGATGCGCTGCCGGTCTACAGTCCCGACAGCGGCTGGGATCGGTTCCTGATCACCCGTAAGACAACCGGCGACGCGTTCCGCAACGAATCAGCCAACCGCTTCGGAATGATCATGCTAAGTGGAGAAGACGCTCCGCGGATCACGCGGCCGTCCGGAGAAACGAAGCTGGCGTTGGGCTCATTGCTTCGCGACGACCCTGAACGCGCCATCGCCGAGGTTGTTGCGCTCTTCCCTCCCCGCCCGCTGCCGCAACAGGATCTGGGCAAGCGATGGAAAGATCGGAAACTACACTATCCGGTGTTGTACTCGGCCGTAACTGAAATAATTGTGAATCATCCCGGCACGATCGCCGCCCGCGAAGTGTTCATTGATGACCAGCCCGTCGACGGCAAGTATCACCCGCTCTACCTGCATGGCGTCTCACTACATCCAGCGCTGGTCTACGACTGGTTTCTCATCCAGAACGGCGAAAGGGCTGCATTCACGCGCACTCACGGTTGGCAGTCGATCTATGAAACCGACCGCGGCGGCTGGGCGACCGTCAAACGCCAGCTCGCCAAGGAGGAGCCGGACGGTGTCCGGGCTCGAATCCTGTCCTGGCTGCGAATCGAAGGGCAACCGGATAAGTCGATCGACTGAGTCGTTGGTACGTTAGCAATAGACGAACGAGTAGACTGGTTATAATACCCGCAGGGGGTATCGCGATTCAGGTTGAGGCGCCCCGAGAGGAGCAGACTGATGACGACGACCAGACCGTCCCGATTGCAGGGCTATCGCCAGCGGCGGGACGAGTTCATGCGCACCAACGAGCATTCACCGCTGTCGGACAACCAGCGCAGGAACTTTGTTCCACTTGACTATTTCGATGAGAACGATGACCTCGTCTTTGTCGTTGACATTGACAAGGACGTTCCCAGCGATCCGGTCGAGCTTCCGACGACGACCGGGACGACCAAGGAGTACATTTCGCACGGACGGGCAACCTTTGAGGTTGATGGCCAGTCGGCGACGCTGATGGTTTACCGTGAGCCGGACCGTGGCCGGCTGATCATCCCGTTCCGCGACGCAACCGCTGGACACGAAACCTACGGCGCTGGCCGGACGGTCGATCCTCAGGAGCGCCCGGACGGCAGGCTCAGTATCGACTTCAACTACGCGTACGCTCCGTACTGCCAGTACAACGACAATTGGGTCTGTACGGTCCCACCGATGGAGAACTGGCTGCGCGTTCCGATTCGCGCCGGCGAGCGGCTGTATCCCGGCAAGGAATCGACGCACGAGTAGCGCAGATCAGCGACACGCGGGCGCGCCAGGTGTCCCGTTCGCGGGAAGTTCGACGCCGCGCTCGCTAGCGATCAATCTTGCTTGTCATAGCGTCCAGAACAGCGTCGGCGGTGATCGCGAAATGCGTCGCGGACCAGGCGGATTGCCCGTCGCGCAAGATGATGATCTGCGGAGATTCATGGCGGACGCCGGTTCTGCTTTGAATCAGGCGTGTCAACGCCTTCTCGCGTGAGACATCGACTAGCGTCACGTCTTCGTCGAGTTGTTCCATCTGCTTTAACGCGCGCCCGCTGATCGGACACCACGGATCGTGGTTGAACAGGATGACCGTTTCGGTCATCGATCGCTGGAGCAGGTCATCCAGTGCATTGACGCCGCTGACTGGTGTAAATCGGGTCGCCACAGTCGGAATCCTCAGTTTCTTGATCGTCGTTCCTGCCGGATGCGGTCCGGCGTCACACGTATCGTACGTCATGCATGTGAGGCGCTAGCAAGCTCCCATCACAATGTCGAAGGTTGCCGCTGTCGACCGCGTCCCGATGTGGTCTGAGCCGAAGCCCCACCGACTCACGAACACTCACGAAAAATCGCCATTGCGGTCTGACTGACGGCAGGGCTTGTGCCCCGTTCGCTGATGCGCGTATTCTGGCCGGCGCCTGAGGCAGCGTCGTCGCCCGTAGGCGACGAGAATAGACGGAGTGAACGATGCGCATCACCCGCGCGACGACCTATATCGTCGGCAATCCGTGGAAGAACTGGTTGTTCTTGCGACTGGATACTGACCAACCAGGTTTGTACGGCGTCGGCGAAGGGACGCTGAATGCGTTTGCCCGGACGGTCGACGCGGCGATCCACGAGCTCGCGCCT
>JBBECJ010000253.1:0-3483 GCA_040881885.1 Thermomicrobiales bacterium
CCCCGGACTGTACACACTCCCGCGTGGTAGCCGTGTCGCCGACGCGATTGAATTGGCGGGCGATGTGACGACGACTGGCGACACAAGCGGACTCGGCATGGCTGCCGTGCTGGAAGACGCGGACCAGATCATCGTCCCGGCCCGACAGGTCATTGTGGCGCCGACCGCCGCGCCTACGGTGTCGGGAGGTCCCGGCCCAGCGGCGACCCGGCCACCCCTCACCGGCGTGGCGCCAATCAACATCAACACGGCTTCCGCGTCGGAGCTGGACACGCTGCCGGGGATTGGCCCAGCGCTATCGGCGCGGATCATCGAGCATCGCGAATCCAACGGGCCGTTTCAGACAGTCGACGAACTCGAGGCAGTCTCCGGAATTTCGGAGCGAATGGTCAACGAGATGCGCGCGTTGATCACGATCGGACCATAGCGTGGGTATCGCGGTCGGCCTGGGAACCATCTTTGGCGTCCGGGCTGTCTCGTCGTCGCAGACGAGCGTTCTTTCGGTCATCGCGCTCCTGCTCGCGACGGCTGTCGTGACGCAGGCCGGCGCCCGCAATCTGTGTGTCGCTGCCGTCGTTGGCTGTCTGCTCGGCGTGGGCGCCGGGATGACACACACTGCCGACAACAGCGTGATGCTGAAGGCGGCGCCTGAAGGCGCTATCGTCGGCGAGATAAGCTCAGACCTGGATGTCCGGGACACAGGAGCGATGGCGCAATTCACCTGGCGGGACGTGGAGAGTCATCACCGAAGGAGCGTGCTGTTCCTTCCACCCGCCCCAATCGTCGGCCGTGGCGATGGCATCGAAGTGTCCGGTGAGGTGAGTGGCGCAACCGGGGAACTCATCTTTGCCGATGGGGTGCGTCTTATCGACCGGGCCGGGTGGATAGAAATGCGGCGGAGGTCGATACGGAAGCAACTCACTGATGTGATCCAGCGCCGGGTGCCCGGCACTCCGGGAGCGCTGACACTTGGCCTGTTGATCGGTGACGATTCGGCGTTGACGGTGTCCGAGCGAGAAGACCTGCAACGAGCCGGACTATCGCACCTGACAGCGGTAAGCGGATGGAACGTCACGCTCGTGACGAGCGCGGTCGGATTGCTGTTTCTGAGGCTGGGCCTGCGAGGATGGGGATGGACCTTGCTGCAACTTGTCGCTTTGTCCGGATTCGTCTGGATCGTCGGACTCGATCCACCGGTGACGAGAGCAGCGATCATGGCGGTTGCCGGGCTGGTCGCAATCCGCGCCGGCAGGCCGGCCCACTCGGTGACGGTCCTGACACTCTCAGCTTCGGTGATGGTCACGATTTCGCCGACCGCGCTGTCTTCGCTCTCGTTTCAGTTGAGTGTGCTGGCGACACTCGGACTCGTCGTCGCCGCCAGGTTAACATCCAGAGTTGACGGTCTGAAGGCGACCATTGTTGTCCCGATCGTCGCCACGGCCGTGATCGGCATCATTACCGCGCCGCTGCTGGCGGCGGAGTTCGGAACCCTGTCATTGTTAACAATTCCCGCCAACATGCTGGCTGCTCCGCTCGTTCCGGCAGCGACCATCGCCGGCGTTGTCGTCGCGGCAATGGGTCCGATTGGCCCACTGGCGTCCGGCGCCGGATGGATCGCTTGGTTGCTTTCCGCGTTCGTGCTCTGGCTGGCCCGCGCACTGTCTGCGCTGCCGTATGGCTACTACGAGTTTGCGCCACTGTCGGGGTCGGCGCAGGCGGCGCTATACGCGCTGCTGCTCGTCGTCGTGGCTCTGATTCTGCCGGAGGGCCGGCTGTTGATCCGCGGATTGTCCGACTGGATCCGTCGAGAACCCGCCGGAGCGGCGCTCTCGGCAACCGCGACCTGCGTCGCGCTCCTGACGGCGACGTTCGCCGTTTGACATCCCCTGACCGGCTGCGTATCCTACTCCCCAGCCGAAAGGCAACGACGCCCCCATCGTCTAGAGGCCTAGGACACCTCCCTTTCAAGGAGGAGATCAGGGGTTCGAATCCCCTTGGGGGTACCTCTCAATGACATGCGAACGGTTCGGACCCGCACTCCTGAACGCGGAGCGTGACTCGAGCTCGTGTCAATCCGCGTTGCCATGGGACCGCGTTCGCCATTGTTTTCAGCGTCGCGCTACCCTTCTGGCCCCGGCACGCCGTCATCCGATTCGTAACTATTTGGCCGCACGCTTCGGGTACACTGACGACTGCGCAGGTCGTCGCCGCAGGGATGACGGCGCGTCGAGATGGTCCGGTTGGGCGAAAACGCGGAGGTACGACGCAGCATGAACGTCATCATTCCCGTCGGCGGACTCGGGACGCGCCTCCGGCCCTTTACCTGGAGCCGGCCAAAGCCGCTGGTCAGCGTTGCCGGCAAGCCGCTGCTCAGTCATGTTCTCGATTCCCTCCAGTCGCTGACAATTGACCGGATCGTCTTCGTGACAGGTTTCCTCGGCGAGCAGATCGAAGATTTCGTGCGCACGAACTTCGACTTTGACGCAGTCTTCGTCCGTCAGGACGAACCGCTGGGACAGTCACACGCCATCATTCAGGCGCGAGGACACGTTACCGGGCCGACGATGATCGTGTTCCCAGACATGATCTTCGAGGCCGACCTGCCGCAGCTTGAGTCGCTGACATCGGATGGAGCGATCTTTGTGAAGGAGGTCGATGATCCGCGCCGTTTTGGCGTCGTTGAGTTGGCTGGCGACCGCGTGACGGCCTTCACGGAGAAGCCCGAACAGCCTGAGTCAAACCTGGCGATCATGGGCATCTACTACGTCAAGGAGATCCGGCAACTCTTTTCGGCGATCGACCGGCAGATGGGTGAAGACAACCGGACCCAGGGCGAGTATTTTCTGGCTGACGCGTTGCAAACGCTGATTGATGACGGCGCCGAGTTTACGACGATACCGGCCAGTGTCTGGGAAGATTGCGGCACTATCAAGGCGCTGTTGTCGGCCAATCGCTATCTGCTGTCGCAGTTGGACGACACTGTTGAGATCCCCGGCTCGGTCATTATCCCGCCGGTCTACATCGCTCCGACCGCAATCGTTCGTCGTTCGGTCATCGGGCCGCACACGAGCATTGGTGATGGCGTTACCGTCGAGGACGCGATCGTGCGCGACTCGATCGTCGATTCAGGCGCGACGATTGAATCGACCGTGCTGGTTTCTTCGATTGTTGGGCGCAACGCGTTGGTTCGAGGCGAACCTCTGCGCGTCAACGTCGGCGACTCATCTGATGTCGATCTGCGATCGATGCAGGAGAACGGCCGTGGATAGCGCTGAAGCAGGTTGGATCGAGGTCAGCGTTGCCGCGAACGCTGAGTCGGTCGAAGCTGTCAGTGAACTGCTGGCGCGCTATGGCTATAACGAGGGCGTTGCGGTCGAGGAGCCGTACAAGCAGGACGAAGACGGCGACAATCTGGAGATCGACCCGACGCGACCAGTGGTGGTTCGAACCTGGCTGGCGGTCGGCGCAAGCGTCAACGATCAG
>JBBECJ010000254.1:0-3473 GCA_040881885.1 Thermomicrobiales bacterium
CGGTGTAGGTGAGCAGGATAAAGATCTGGTCGCCCTCGGAAGTCGTCTGGATGACATGGTCGAGCGCGACCGGCAGCGGTTTCGCGGCGGCGCATGCGTCGATCCGGGCGGCGGGCAGGCCGGCGTATTTCATCCGGACGGCCAGGTCGTGACCGCGAATGCCGATCGCGAAGATCGGCGCGCTGTGGCGTTCGCCGGCCAGCACCTCGAAATCGACGTCCCAGAGCCAGGAGACATCGCGGCCATCGGCGTCGAGGTCGTTGATGCCTATCACGAGCGGGCCGGACAACGGCGCGGCGGTGATCATCCGCAGTATCTCGTTGAATCCGACCGGGTTCTTGGCCAGCGCCAGCGTCAGCGACCGCCCAGCGTATTCGACGCGTTCGAGCCGCCCGAAGGCCGCCCGGAACGTGCTCAGCGTTTCGAGGATCGGTCGGAAGCCAACGCCGAGGACGCGCGCGCAGGCGACGGCCGCCAGCGCGTTGTAGGCGTTGTAGAGTCCCGACAACGCGACCTCTGCCCGCAGCTCATGCGCCTCGTGGCCGTCGCGCTCGTCGCGGACGACCATGTTCAGGCGCTCGATTCCCTCGATCTCGATCTCGCGCGCGAGGATGTCGAGCGGAGGGCGACGGTTGCCGCAATTCGGGCAGTGATACTCGCCGAGGTGCGACAGGAAGAGCGCGTCGTAGACCAGCGGCGATTCGCAGACGCGGCAGATGGCGGCGTCGGAGGCGTGCGGCAGCTCCGGCAATTCATAGCCCGTGTCGTCCAGCCCGAAATAGACGACCCGCGCCCCGGTGTCGGTCGCCAGCGCGGCCAGGTTCGGGTCGTCGGCGTTGACGACGAGCGTGACTTCGCGGGGCAGATCGCGGATCGCGCCGCGCCAGTGGTTGGCGACCGTCTCAAGCTCGCCGTAGCGGTCGAGCTGGTCGCGGAACAGGTTGAGCAGGACCACGACCCGCGGCTGAACACGCCGCACGACATCCGGGAAGGCGTTCTCGTCAGCCTCGATGACGCCGATCTCGGCGCCGCCGGAACCGAGCAGTGTCATTTGCTCGGCAAAGGCGGCCGAAATCCCGCGCACAAGATTCGAGCCGGAGCGGTTGTGGACGACATTCCTGCCGGCCGCTTCGAGGATCCCGGCCAGCATCCGGCTGGTGGTCGTCTTGCCGTTCGTGCCGGCTACGACGATCGAGCCGGCCGGCAGGCGGCTGGCAAGCTTGTCGAGCAGGTATGGGTCGATCCGGTTCGCGACCAGGCCCGGCAAGGCGGTGCCACCGCCGCGGCCCGTCGCCCGCAGGCCGGTCGTCAACGCCTTGCTGGCCGCCATCGCTGCCAGCAGCCGGGCATCGCGCAACGCGCCGATCATTCGGCGGCCGTCTCGCCGGTGATGACAGTCACCGATGAGAGCTCCGTGAAGTCGACCAGCGGCAGGATCTCAAGCTGAGTCTCATTTTGGACCTCGTCGCGGTTGACCTCGATCACCTTGCCGATCACCAGCCCGGCCGGCACGCGAGCCGTCTTGCCGGAGGTGACGGCCAGCGCGTCGTCGCTGACCTCAGCGTCGACCGGAACATGCCGCATGACTGCCCGCCCACCTGATTGCCAGCGGCCATAGACGATCCCTTCAGCTTCAACGCCCTGGATTCGGGCGCCGGTCTGGAAGCTGGAGTCGATGACGAGCCGCACGCGCGAACGGTCCGGTTCGACCTCGGTCACCTGGCCGACGAGGAAGTGCGGGCTGAGGACCGGCATCCCGACCTCGATGCCCGCGTTCGACCCCTGGTTGATGACCAGGTACTGCTCGCGGCTGCCGGCGTCACGCGCCACGACATCGGCGGTGACGAGGTTGAGTTGCGGGTTGGCCTGCCGGAACTCAAGCAGGTCACGCAACTGCTCGACCTCGCGGCCGCGTTCACGCAGCGCCGCGTTCTCGGCCAACAATCGGTCACGCTCGTCACCGACATCGTCGAGTTGCTGGCGCAGATCAGCGTCGCCGCCCTCACCGATGTTGGAAACGCGGTTGCCGAGGCCGGTCAGCGCCTCGCCGAGCGGCGAGACGATCGAGACAAGCAGGCTCTTCGGGCCGTCCAGCCGGTTATTGCTGTCCAGCAGCATGAGAAAGAGGGCAAGGACGACAAGTCCCGCGAGCAGCCCGAGCGTCGAGCGGCGAAATGGCAGGCTGCGCAACATGACAGTCCGCCCAGCTAGAATCCGCGCCGCAGCTCTTGCCCGCCGGCCAGTGCGCGCGAGTAGAGATGCAACGCTTCAGCGACGCGGCCCGTTCCGCGCGCGACACAGGTCAGCGGGTCTTCGGCGATCCTGACTGGCATCCGTAACTCGGCCTGCAAGCGGCGGTCAAGCCCCAGCAGCAACGCGCCGCCGCCGGCCAGGTAGATGCCCTGCTCCATGATGTCGGCCACCAGTTCCGGCGGCGTCTCCTCAACACACGTCTTGACGATCTCGACGATCGTGTTGATCGGGCCACTGATCGCGTCGCGAATCTCAACGCTTGAAACTTCGACCGACTTCGGCAACCCGGTCAACAGGTCGCGTCCACGCAACGTCACGCGTTTCTCCTCTTCGAGGGGGTACGCTGAGCCGGCGGAGATCTTGGCGTTTTCGGCCGTCCGCTCGCCAATGACGAGGTTATGGTCGCGGCGGGCATAGTGGATGATCGCCTCGTCGATCTCGTCGCCGGCGACGCGGATCGAATGGTTGACAACGATACCGCCCAGCGAGATGACAGCCACCTCGGTCGTGCCGCCTCCGATGTCAACGATCATGCTGCCGACCGGCTCGTTGATCGGAAGGCCGGCGCCGATCGCGGCTGCCATCGGCTCCTCGATCGTGTAGGCTTCGCGCGCCCCAGCTGAGAGCGCCGCGTCCTTGGCGGCACGCTTCTCGACCTCGGTCACACCGCTCGGGATGCCGATCACGACCCGCGGATGGGGCGCCATGATGCGCTGGACGTGCACCTTGCGAATGAAGTGGTGCAACATCAGCTCGACCGTGTCGAAATCAGCGATGACCCCATCCTTGAGTGGGCGGACGGCGATGATCGTTTCCGGCGTCTTGCCGACCATCGCTTTCGCCTCGACACCGACCGCCAGCGCGCGCTTGCTCTTGGTGTCAATGGCGACGACCGATGGCTCGGAAATGACGATCCCCTTGCCGCGGACGTAGACGAGCGTGTTGGCCGTGCCGAGGTCGATCCCGAGGTCGCGGCTGAACAATCCAAAGAGAGCGCTGATCGGGCGGATCATCCGCGAGTCATCCTCAACATTGCCATTCGCTCGGGTCCTATCTCGCCGGACACAGGGGTGAATTTCGCGACCTGATCGCGAAAATGGAGCACCTCCCGTGTGGTCTGGCGCGATCGTAGTCTAACACTTACACCGGGACGTGGGACGCGGGACGTGGGAGATGGGGGACGTGGGGAGCGGCGAACGAAGGAGCGGCCGGGATTCGCG
>JBBECJ010000255.1:0-3469 GCA_040881885.1 Thermomicrobiales bacterium
GCCGAAGCAGGGTCGGCACGAGGCGCGGCCCCTACTGGTGGCCCTTCCGAGAGGGATGTGTGGTCAACCGAGGTCGCGCGCACGAGGCTGTAGATCGTCGCGAGCAGCGCGAACATCGTGAGCGGTTCGCTGAGGAAGGTGGCTGCGTAGTGGGTGAGCGGGGTGGCAAAGGCGAGCAGGAGCGCGGGGATCAGGGCGGTCCGGCGGCTGTAGCCAACGGCGCGCGCCAGCAGCCACGTCAGCGCGACGGCCGCGCCGCCGAGCAGCGCGTTGGTGAGGGCTGTGCCGTAGATTCTTGCGCCAAGGCGCTGGTTGCCGTACTCGTCGTGGACTTCCGCGATCGGCAGCAGCGGTTCGAGCAGCAGGCCGCTGACGATGTACATCGGGATCGCGGCCAGCGACTGGCCGATTCCGTACTTGGCGTAGCCGCGTTCGTCCTGGCCGGGGATCGAGCGCGCGTTGTCGCCAACGTCGTGTGGCGAGGTGACGGCGAACGTCCCGCGCTCGACGATGCTCTCGGTCACCTGGTACATCAGGATGTCGTCGCCGTAGAGGAATACGCCGCGCGCGAGGGCGACGTAGATCAGGCTGACGCCAACGAAGAGCGTCAGCGCGACCCGGCCGTCGGTCCAGCGGGCGGCTATGGCGCCGCCTCGCTCTGCCAGAGCTTCTTCTGGGAGCTGATCGCGTCGTAGGCGGGGCGCGGCGTGCCGTCCGCGTCAGTCAGTGAGAAGCCAGCGAAGGCGCTCCCGGCGCCACCGTAGGCGGCAGCGTTGAGGTGCCAGACGAAGGCGTTCTCGACCCAGTGCCACTCGGTCCGCACGATCTCGAAGGCGCGCGTCAGATACTCGGCCTGCAACGCGCGGTCGACGTACTCGCCGTAGCCGTAGACGGCGGCGGTGTTGCCGGCCGGCCAGCCCATCTCGGTGATCCAGAGCGGGATCTCGCCGAGGCCGAGGTCGAGCATGACCGTCCGCAGCCGCTCGATGTGCCGGAAGTAGAACTCGGGGTGGTCGATCCAGGCGGGATTGCCGGCCAGGTTGCCGGGGAAGTAGGTGTCGGGGTGGTTGCCGGCGCCGTAGCCCTGGACACCAAGCACATCGAAGTAGCGCGCCGCCTCGCCGTGGTTGAGCGACAGTAGCGCCTCCAGGTACCAGTCGTCGGCGACCGCCCAGTCGGCGTACATCATCGAGGTCGGCGCCAGGCCGGGGAAGACGACCAGCGCGTCGGGATCGGCGGCCCGGACCGCCTGCGAGCCGGCCCGCAGCAGCGGCAGGAAGCCGGTTGGATCGATGATACCGTTTGTCTCGTCAATCAGGTTCGGCTCGTTCCAGAGCTGCCAGGCGGCGACGCGCCCCTCGAAATGCGCCACCAGCCGCGCCATGAACGACCCGAACGCAGCCGGGTCAGCCGGGACACGCCGGTCGCCGGTCCGCGCCCAGACCGGCGGGTGAGTGACATCGACCAACAGCTTGATTCCCCTGGCGCGGGCGTGGTTGACGACGCGGTCATAGGCGTCGAGCCGGTGGCTGATGTCCGCGCCGCGCGTCGGTTCCAAATCGCTCCAGGTGAATTGGAGCCGCATCCACTCGCAACCGGACTCCGCAGCGAGGTCCAGATACTCGACATTCGCCATATCGTTCGCGATCTCGCCCCAGAAGGCCAGGTTGAAGCCGCAACCGGGCGACGACGGCTCGCCGACCGGCAGCGGCCCGAGCGGCGGGGCGTCACGTTCGAGCGCCGTCTCCAGCTGCGTGGTGAGGGCCAGCGCCGGAACGTCGCGCTTCGCCAGCGCCTCGGCGCCGAGGTGGCCGAGCAGCACCTCGAAGATGGTCCCGGCGTGCTCGTCGTGCCACTCGAAGCGCGCCCGCTCGAAGTACTGGACGGGACGCATCACGCCATCCTCGGCGCCCGGCTCAAGGAACTCGTCGGAGAGCGGGTAGCCAAAGGTCTGCAGGCCGCCGTTGCGCTCCCAATAGGCGCGGAAGGTTGCGCTCAGGGCGTAGCCGGTGGCGTCGAAGTAGATGCCGCCCGCGTCGCGCACCGGGTCCGGCTCGCGGGCGATGAACGCGACCTCGTCGCCGGCATTGCGCCGCTCGACGGTGTTGATCGCTCCGAGCCGGACGATCTGGACGCGCCAATCGCCGGTCTTGTGCTCGTGGTGCTCGAAGATCGCGCGCTCGAAATATTGCCGGTGCAGCCCATCCTGATAGAAAGCGCGCGTGATCGGGTAACCGAACGTCATCAGCCCGCCGTTGGCCTCCCAGTAGGCGGTGAAGAGTCCGTCCACCCAGAAATCAGTTTCCCAGAAGAAGCGCGCGGACGTTGGTTCGGGCTCCGGCGACGGTGTCGCCGTGACCGTCGCCGGCGGGGTCGCCGTCACAACTGGCACGGCGGCGCGCGACGACGCCCCGCCGAGCGTGCTCAGCAGCAGACAGACAACCATAATCGCCAGCGCGCATCCCCAGACACGCCGCGACGCGCCAAAACCCCGGCTCATAGATTGTCCTACCCTGTACCCAGGTAGTCCCAGATGCCCGCCACCATACCAGCCCACGGCAAGCATGCGCGAGCGTCACTCGTTCATATCCCAGCGAGTGGACTCCCAGTCACATAACGTTCGTGCGATGCTGTGGTTACGTCACGTGCAATCTCCGCTAACCCAACTCGGGACGGGAGATTCACTGTGATGGACTACCAGCCGCGCGATTCGTGTTCCTGGGCCAGCCAGGCCAGGCCGGCGTCGACACGGGCGCGGTGGTCGGGGTGGTTGAGCCAGCGGGAGACGCCGGAGGGGTGCGGGAGCGGCAGGACGAGCGCGCTGAGCTCCAAAAGTACGGGCAGCTCGGCGGGGAGTGGGACGCCGACGATGGTGGCCAGCGGCAGGCCACGACATGAGGGCAGCAGCGCCTCGATCGAGAGGCGGCCGAGGGCGAGGACCAGCTCGGGACGGACGAGGCGCAGCTCCGTCTCCAGGTGGCCGGCGCAGAGAGCGATCTCGCGGCGGCTGGGGGCGCGGTCGCCGGCGCCGGTTCTGGCCTTGCCGGGGAAGCACTTGGTCAGCGAGGTCAGGTAGAAGCGGTCGGGGTCGTGGAAGGCGTCGTCGGGGAAGCCGGCCCGTGCCAGCCAGCCGCGCAGCGTCCGGCCAGTCGCGCCTGTGTACGGAACCGGCCGCTCTGCCGCCGCGACGCCGGGCGCCTGGCCGACGACCATGATTCGTGCCACCGCGTTACCGCGCAGGATCGGGTGTGCAATTGGGATATGACCGCCTTCGACGCAGCGTATACAGCGGCGGATTTCCGTTTGCACGACCTGCAACTCTCGGTGGGATGGTTCGGTGGTTGGGTGTCGCATGGGTGATGATGGCTGCTTTCCAGGCGCGGTTGTCGCACGCTGCTGAGTATGCATCAGTGAGCGGGACGCGGGACACGGGACGCGGGACACGGGTGGGTCGGCGATAGAGGCGTGG
>JBBECJ010000256.1:0-3438 GCA_040881885.1 Thermomicrobiales bacterium
CGAGCCGGCCGCCAGCTCTTCGGCCCGGCGCGCCAACTCGTCCGCGTTGTGGTTCTCGCCAGTCCGCAACATCACCTCGGCGACCGTCACGATCCAGCGCGCCTCTTCGGTCGGATCGTCCAGCGCCCTACTGCTGGCGAGCGCCGTCTGGAGCGCCTCCAGCGCTTCACGCTCGCGTCCCTGGTCGGCCAGCGCCTTGCCGAGCAGCCCATGCACCTTCATCAGCAAGTGCGTGTCGTCCGAGTACAGCACCATCTCGCGCGCTTCCGTCAGCATCGCGATCGCCGCCGACGGCCTGTCCTTCTGGAGGTGAATCTCGCCCATGGCCAGCAGCGCTCTGGCGACCTCGCCACGGTTGCCGAGCCCGCGCTCGATGCCGACCGCTTCCTCGAAGTGCTGCACCGCCTGCTCATCTCGCCCAAGTAACTGCTCCAGGTTCGCCAGCATCAGCAGCGTCCTCGCTTGCATCGCGATGTCGCCAAGTGTTCGCGAACGGTCCAGCGCCACCCGCAGCCGGTCGAGCGCCTCATCGGGCATGTTCAGCTCGCGCATCAGCGCGCCCGTCCGGAACGCGATCTCCGCCTGCAAGGCCGTGTCTATCGTCCTGTCCGCCGAGTCGCTCGCCTGCCGCAACAGTTGCAGCGACCCCTGCAGATCGCCCCGCCCGCGCAGGATGCCGACCTGACGCAGCAGCGCGTCGACCGCGCCGGAGTGGAACCCGATCCGCCGGGCAGACTTCGCGGCGCGATGGTAGAGGTCGTGGGCCGTCGCGACATCGCCGTCGGCCAGCGAGATGTCGGCCAGCAGGATCGCCGTCTCGATCTCGTCGCCCGTGTCGCTCTCCTCGCGGCCGGCCCCGAGCTGTTGCAACAGCAAGTCGCGCGCCTCTTCGGTGTCACCACGCTCGAAAGCAATCCGCGCCAGCCGGTTCAGCGCCCGCCGCTGCCCCGACACATACGAGATCTTCTGCGCGATATGCAACGCCTCGCGGAAGTTGTACTCCCGCTCGGACTCGTCGCGTTCGTCTTCCAGCAGCTCTGCGATCCGCAGGTACAGATCGACCAGGACCTTCTCGAACCCCTTCGCGCGCGCCGTCGCGGCGTTCAGCCGCGCAAGGATCAACGCGAATTGCAGGTTGTTGCGCGCCTCGCTCTCGACCTGCTGGTCAAGGTCAAGCAGGTCGCTATCCGCCAGCCGCCCGTTGACGTTGTGTGATTCGGCCGCGTCGCGCGCGCGCTCGAACGCCATCCGGCCGGTCGCGACATCGACCGCCAGGCGATAGATAGGGTTGGCCTCGGTGCCCTGATAGCGCCGAAGCCAGCGGCTGAACTGTTCCAGCATCCGCTGCGCGTCCCCCCAACCCCGCTCCCGAACGTCGGCCACCCGCTACCCGCTCCGGCATGGCCGACGGAGTATGCCTGTTCCTACCAGTTGCCGTCGTCGGTCATCGCCCGGCGCAACGTGTCGAGCGTTACGTTTCCGCCGCTGATAACCAGCCCGACGCGCTTGCCCCGCAACCGCGGGGCCAGCCGTCGCGCTAGCGCCAGCGACGCCGCCCCGGCGCCTTCGGCAACCAGCCGCGTCCGCTCCAGCAGCAGCAACATCGCCTGGCGCATCTCTTCGTCGCTAACCGTCTGCACGTCGTCAACCAGGTCCTGCATCATCGCATACGGCAGCTCGAACGCGACCCGTGTCGCCAGCCCCTCCGCCCAGGTTGCGCCGCCTTCCAGCGACAGCAACTTCCGCTCGTGGAACGAGCGATAGACGACCGGCATCCCCTCGGCCTGGACTGCGATCACCCGTGTCTCGGGCTGCATCGTCTTGAACACCAGCGCCGTCCCGCAGACGCCCGAGCCGCCGCCAACCGGCACGATCACGACATCCAGGTCCGGCGCGTCCTTGATCAGTTCCAGCGCGTATGTCCCGACGCCGGCGATCAGGTCCGGCTCGTTGGCCGAATGGATGAAGCGCATCCCCTCGCGCTCGGCGTAGATGCCGGCCTCGATCCGGCACTCGTCGAAATCACGCCCGAATTCGATCACCTCGGCCCCAAGCGCCTTCGTTGCCGCCAGCTTGTTCGGGTTCGGGTTCTCCGGCATGAAGATCACCGCCCGGACGCCGAACTCCCGCGCAGCGTACGCGATCGATTGCGCGTGGTTGCCGGTCGATGCGCTGACAACTCCCTGCTCGCGCGCCTCCGGATCGAGTTTGCTCATCAGGTAAATGCCGCCGCGCACTTTGAAGGCGCCGATCGGCAGCAGGTTCTCGCACTTCAGGACGACCTCGAAGCCCAGCTCGCGCGCCAACCCCTCCGGCCGCAGGACCGGCGTCGGTTGCAGGTAGCGCCTCACCACCCGCCGCGCCAACAGCACGTCAGCCATCGTCGGCGCGGCCGGAATCGTCATTGCGCTTTCGGTGGTTGAGACACTCACGCTGAAACTCCCGCCAACGTCGATAAAGGGGTCAACCCGATCCGTTGCCTCATCCGGCGAACGGCGCCGGACCTTCCTCGAACGTGAGGCCGGGTTGTTATCGATCCGGCGGGAGTATATCATCCAGTGCGGTGGAACAGACGCGCTGGAGGCATGATATGCGCAGACACATGCGTGCTTGAAAGGGGTAATCAGTCCGTGGCAACTCTCGCAACAACGACCGGGTTCGCTGACAGGCTGCGTGACGCCCAGGCAAGCAACCGCTCGCTCCTCTGCGTCGGCCTCGACCCGGACCCGGCCCGCTTCCCGGCGTCGATTGGGACGACCCCGCAGTCAATCGTCGCCTTCAATCGCGCCATCATTGAGGCCACCGCCGACATCGCTTCGTGCTACAAGCCCAACCTCGGCTTCTACCTCTGTTACGGCGCGCTCGGCGTCGAAGCCCTCGCCCAGGTCCGCCGCGATGTCCCAGCCCACATCCCGGTCCTGCTCGACGCCAAGTTCGGCGACATGGACATCACCAGCGTCGGTTATGCGCGCGCCGCCTTCGAGACCTGGAACTTCGACGCTCTGACCGTCAACCCGTTCCTCGGCCGTGATGCCCTCGAACCATTCCTCGCCTACCACGACCGCGGCATCTTCATCCTGGCCAAGACCTCGAACCCCGGCAGCGGCCTGCTCCAGGATCGAATTCTCGACGACGACACCACCGTAACGATGGCAGTCGTCGGGCATGCCAACCAGTGGAACACCGCTGGCAACGTCGGCCTCGTCGCCGGCGCCACCTATCCCGCCCAACTGGCCGAGATTCGCGCCGCCGCGCCAACCCTCCCGATCCTCGTTCCCGGCGTCGGCGCCCAGCAGGGCGACCTGGCAGCCGCCGTCCGCGCCGGCCTCGATTCCAAACGCGCCGGCCTGATCGTCAGCGCCAGCCGCGCCATCTGCTACGCCTCGACCGGCCCCGACTTCCAGGACGCCGCCCGCGCCGCCGCCACATCACTGCGCG
>JBBECJ010000257.1:0-3428 GCA_040881885.1 Thermomicrobiales bacterium
ATCGGATAGCGGATCGTCCCACGTCCCGCCCCCGCTCCTACGGCTCTACCCGCCGGTAGCGGTAGCCGATGCCGGGTTCGTTGACGAGCCGTTGGGGATGGGACGGGTCGGCCTCGATCTTGCGGCGGAGTTGGTTAACGTAGGTTCGCAGGTACTGGGCATCGTTGATCGAGGCTGGTCCCCAGACGCGTCCGAGGAGCTGGTGGTGCGTCATCACCTTGCCGGCGTTCGCCACCAGCTCGCGCAGCAGGTCGTACTCAGTCGGTGTCAGATGAACCTCCTGACCGCGAACGGTCACGCTCCGGGCGGCGAGGTCGATGCGCAGGTCACCGTCCTCGAAGACCGGCTCGCTGGTTGCGTTCGCAAGCCTGGCATGGCGGAGCGCAACGCGAATGCGCGCCAGCAGCTCGTCCATCCCGAACGGTTTAGTCAGGTAGTCATCGGCGCCAAGATCGAGCGCCTGAACCTTGACGCGCTCCTCGCCGCGCGCCGAGACGACGATTATCGGCACGTCCGACCATTCGCGCAACTGTCGGACGACCTCCAGCCCGTCGATGCCGGGCAGCATCAGGTCGAGCAGGACGACATCGGCCCGCGCGAGCGGGAGCGTGTCGAGCGCCTCTTCTCCGGTGGCCGCCAGAAGCACCTCGAAGCCGTTGGCGTGCAAGCCAGCCCGCAGCGCGCGACGCATCTGCGGCTCGTCATCGACGATCATGACCCGGGCGCTCATGCGTCCTCCCCGGCCTGAGTGATGATGGGTAGCGTAAAGCGGAGAACCGCGCCGCCCTCCGGCCGCTGCTCGGCCCAGATCCGGCCGCCGTGCGCCTCGATGATGCCACGGCAGATGCTCAGGCCGATACCGGCGCCGGCCGCTCCGCGGCGGCTGGCGATCCGGTAGAACTTCTCGAAGATGCGCTCCTCCTCACCGAGCGGAATGCCCGGTCCCCGGTCGGCGACCGCGATGACGAGTTGGCCGCCGGCGCGTTCGACGCTGATCTCGATCGGCGCTCCGGCCGGCGAGTATTTGGCGGCGTTCTCAAGCAGGTTCACAAGCACCTGAGAAATCTCGACATAGTCGATGAATGCGTCGGGAACGTCGCTCCCAATCGACACCTGGATCGGATGGGAGGGAACAATCGCACGCAAGCGGCCAGCCGTCTCCTCGATCAACTCGCCAAGGTCACACCACGCCCGTTCTGGCCGCAGGACACCGGCCTCAATCCGCGAGAGGTCGAGCAGATTGCCGACGATGCGCGTCAGCCTGTCGGTCTCCTCGTCGATGGCTTGAAGCAAATCGCGGGTGTCCTCGACCGACCATTCGACATCGGATTGCAGCAGGCTCGTCGCCGACGCCTTGATCGCGGCCAGCGGCGTCCGCAGATCGTGTGAGACGGCTGAGAGGAGGGCGGACTTGAGCTCATCTGAGCGTTGGAGGACCGCGGCCTGGGTCGCCTGGTCGATCAGCCGGACGCGCTCGATTGCCAGCGCCGCCTGGTTGGCGAAGGTCGCCAGCAACTGGCGCGTTTCGGGCGTGAAGCGACCCTGATTGAGCGGCCAGGCGACACGCAGGACGCCTACCGCCCGGTTGGCCGTCGCGATCGGCAGGTAGAGAACCTCGTCGGCGCGTCGCCGGACGAACGCCCGCGCCGACGGCGCCCGACGGCCCGATGGACCGACGATCCGGCCCCGGCCACGGCCTGTCCCGCCCGCCTCGCGCTGCTCGTAGGCAAAGCGCGCCAACGCCGACTCGTCACGGATATTGAGGTCAGGCAACGGCCCGACCGCCGCCCGCGCGACAAGCTGGTCATCGTCGTCCGGGAGCAGAATCGCGCAGGCGCTGACGCCTGTGACGGAGACGACGTGTTCGACAATCGTGGCCAGCAACGGCTCCTGTTCGACATCCCCGATCAGGACCGCCGAGAGCTCGTTGAGGGTCGTCATCTGCTCGCCATGGCGCAGCGCCTCGACCGTCCGGCTGCGCAGCCGGTAGACGAGTTCGCTCGTCAGCAGCGCCGCGCCGAGGAAGACGAACAGCGCCAGAACATGATCCGTGCGTGCGACGCTGAACGTGTAGTAGGGCAGGATGAAGACGAAGTTGACCAGCAAGAACGCGCTCACCGCCGCGCCAACGCTGACCCAGCGCCGCGCGAAGAGCGCGATCGCGACGACGAGAATCAGGAAGATCAGGCTGACATTGAGCAGGTTGAGGCGCTCGCGAAACGGCAGCATCGCCAGCGTCGCAACCGCCAGAATCACGGCAGCCGCCAGCGCGTCGAACACCCGCCAGCGATCACCAACGCGTAACCAGCGGCGCCCGACAATCATCCAATTGCCTCCAATGAGCAATCCGTAGGGACGGACCCACGTGTCCGTCCGACAATAGGGTCGGCGTCCAGCCGATCACAATCGCGCAATGACCCTTCGAGGCGTGCGGAGTTCAAGAGGATCGTTATTGTCTATTGCTCGCTCCTCAGTAGCCACGCCCGCGATCCACGACATTTCGCAGCGGCTCACCGGCCAGATAGCGCCGCAGATTGTCGGCGAACAATTCAACAATGTTGTCGCCGATGTATGGCGACGAGTGCGAGTCGTGCGGGACGATCGTGACGCCGGGTGTGTCCCAGAGAGGGTGATCGGCAGGCAGCGGCTCCTGGGCATGCGCGTCCAGATACGCGCCGGAGAGCGTCCCGTCCGCCAGCGCCACCAGCAACGCTGGCTCCTGGACGACCCTGCCGCGTGAGACATTCAGCAGGTAGGCGCCGCGCTTCGTCGCCACGAACTCGGCTGGGCCGAGCAGCCCTTCGGTCGCCGGCGTCAGCGGGCAGGCGATGACGATGTAGTCGGCCGCGGCCAGCAGTTCCGGCAGATCGACGGGACCGCTGACACGCTCGAAGCCGTCGAGCGGCACGGGCGTCGCGCGGACGCCAAGCAGCCGCATTCGGAAGGCTCCCGCCAGCCGGGCCGTCGCCAGGCCGATGTTGCCGGTTCCGATCACCAGCATCGTCTGGCCGCGCAATTCGTTGCAGCGCAGCTCCTCCCAGCGCCGCTCGCGCTGCCGCTCCAGACGCTCCGGCAGCCGCTTGGCGTGCGACAAGACCCCCGCCATTACGCTCTCGGCCAGCGCGGCGGCGTGGACGCCGGCTGCTTTCGTCAGGACGACATCGTCGCCCAGCAGCCCCAGGTTCAGGATGTGTCCGACGCCGCTGCTGCACGACTGGACCCAGCCCAGCCGCGGCGTCACAAGGCTCGCGAACGCCTCGGCCGGGATCTCGTCGAGGTACGGCTCGGCTCCGCTGGCCTCGATCAGCAGCACATCGGCCGGCTCCGGGGCAACGCCGCGCTCCAGTTCGGCGCGCGTGATGTAGACCAGCTCGATGCGCTCCGAGACATCCACGATCCGCGCGACATGCGCGTTCGTCAGCCAGCGG
>JBBECJ010000258.1:0-3428 GCA_040881885.1 Thermomicrobiales bacterium
GGAAGGGGTGCTTTGTCGTCGGCTCGGAGCGCGCGCCATTGACCTCGGTGTTCGGGTCGGCGAAGTTGACCGCGATGCGCTCGAGGTTCGGACTTGGGATCGACACCAGCAGGCCGTCGCCCTCGTCCTCCATCTGCTGCAGGATCTCGGCCTCGACCTGCAGGTTCCAGGCGAAGTCGACTTCACCCGAGACGATCGCGGCGCGGGCCGCCGAGGCGGCGTCGCCGCCACCCTTCATCTCGACCTCGTCGAAGAACGGCTTGCCGGCGTCCCAGTACTCGGTGTTGCGCTCGTAGGTGACGACATCACCAGGCCGGAACTCGACCAGCTTGTACGGGCCGGTGCCGATCGGAGCCAGGTTGAACGGCGCGTCGCGGGCGGCGTCGCCGACGAAGTCGGCCATGACGTGCTCAGGGATGATCATGCCGGCAATGCCGACGAATGGGCCGAACCAGGCCGGGTTCGGTTCGAGGAAGTTGACCTTGACGGTCAGGTCATCGATGGCCTCGACTGATTCGACCGACACGTAGGTGCCGTAGGTCGTCGCGGTCGTGTCCTTGTTGATGATGTACTCAAAGGTGAAGGCGACATCTTCGGCGGTGAACGGCTCGCCATCGTGCCAGGTGACGCCCTCACGCAGCTTCCAGGTCACGCTCAGGCCGTCCTCGGCGACGCCGCCATTCTCAAGCGAGGGGATCTCGGCCGCCAGGCGCGGGACGAGGCTGCCATCGGCGGCCACGTTGGCCAGCGACTCAAGCATCAGGCCGGACGCGTCGTAGTCCTTGGTGCCCTGGGCCAGGTGCGAGTTGAGGATGGTCGGCGCCTGCCACCAGAGCAGCCGGACCAGGCCACCGCCACCGGCCTCGGCCGGAGGCTCCGACGCGGTCGTCGCGGTTGGCTCGACTGGAGCGCCGGTTCCGCTGGTCGCGGTTGGCTCGTCCTCTTCTTCATCGTCGGGCGCTTCGGTCGCGTCGGCAGCAGGGGGCTCGGTTGCCCCGCCTTGGCTGGCGGCCGTGTTGGTCGCGTCGGGCGTGTCGTCGCCATCGTCGTCATCGTCGCCGCAGGCGGCCAGCAGGCCGGCGATGACTGGCGCGCTGAGGCCCATGATCATCGCGCGCTTGAGAACCGCGCGGCGGCTCAGTTGCCCGTCCAGGATCTGCTCCCGCAGAAGGTCAATCTTCGAAGATTCCGGTAGTGTCAAGATGACTCCCTTTCTGAATTCCTCACCCCAAGGTTGCCGCAGCAATCGCGAGCGCAAGTTGCTCGCGTGGCAATGAAAGCGGCAGAACGTCGATGCGGCACGGCATGTCACACGGTATGTGAGCATGCGCCAGCCTCCCGGCTAACCGGCCGCGGGCGCGGCGGGAGTCGGGACCGCCCCTGCGCCGGCATCGCAAGTGAGGATGCCAGCGCGGCGCGTTTTCCGGCCCTGGAAGGCGACGATTCCGCGCCAGCGCATATCCACAGCGCACGCGGCGGGCCGGACAGAAACCGAGGAAACCCAGTCACGATGACTCAGTCAGGACAGTCAGTTTGTTCGTGAAACCCTGCGAACCATACCAGAAATCGCGCTGGACGCAAATCTCGGGCGAATGGGATCGGCTGCGCAGCGATCGCACGCATGAACACTCCGAGTGTCCCTGATGAACCCCTGTTGCAATGTACGCTGAGTGTCGCCGATCGGATGCAGCAGGAAAGCGGATGGCCCGGATGGCTGGTCCGGGCCACGGATTCAGGTCTTCGCTGGGACGTTACGCGTTGTCCACGCGCCGGTTGGCGATGTCACAGGCGCCAGAGATCGGAGGGGAGGTGTTGAAGCCTTGATTCGGACACTAACACCGGTGACGCCAGAAACGAAACCGGCCGTCCCAGGCTGTGGGCAGGCCGGTTTCGATGTGTGCGTTATAGCGGCTGCGTTGACAGTGACGCATTGTGGAGATGTAGCTATGTTTATTTCCGTAGGGACGGGTAGCGCAGCGCGAGCAGTCCGACGCAGCCGAGCGCGACTGCGCAGGCGATGACCGTCGCCGATGGCGCGCCGAAGCGGTCGGCCAGGGCGCCAAGCGGGAGCTGCCCGAGCGGCAACATGCCCCAGGTCAGCAGGTAGATCGAGAGGACGCGTCCGCGCACATCGTCATCGACCTTGAGCTGGAGCACCGTCTGGTTGATCGCCATGTAGGCGGCGCTCATCAGACCAGCGCCGAACAGCAGCAGGGTCGCCAGCAACACTGATGGCGCGATCGCGAAGAGCAGCACCGTGGCCGCAAACCCTACTGCCGTGATGATCTGGACGCCCGGCCAGGTCGCGAGCTTGCGGTACCGGGCGACCGAGAGCGCGCCGGCCACCGATCCCAGCCCGCTGGCGGCCATCAGGACGCCCAGGCCGGTCGAGCCGAGGCCAAGTTCGTCACGCGCGAAGACCGGCATCAGGTTGATGTAGGGCATGATCAGGACGGTCGTCGAGGTCGCCAGCAGGATCAGGCCGATCAGAAACGGGTCCCTGGCGACGACCCTCAGCCCGAGCGTCAGGCTGGTCCAGAGCGTCCCGCCGCGCGCGGATTTCTCCGACGCGCTCGATGGCAGTTGGGCCGTCCAGTACAGCGCCAGAATCTGCATCGCGGCAGCGACAGCAAAGGCGCCGGAGATGCCGATGACGGCGATCAGCAGCCCGGCCAGCGACGGCCCGACGACGCGGGTCGCGTTCTGGCCGGCGGCATTGAGGGCGACGGCGTTGGCCAGCGCCGGCCTGTCCACCAGCGCCGGGACGATCGCGTTGCGGGTTGGGAAGACGAACGACATCGCGACGCCGTACAGGCAGGCCAGCAGCAGGATCGACCAGCGCTCGATCAGGCCGGTCCCGACCAGCAGGGCGAAGAGGCCCGCGACCGCCATCACGCCGACCTGGGCCGCCATCAGCACCTTGCGCCGGTCGAAGCGGTCGATGATCACTCCGGCCGGCAACGCCAGAAAGAGGAGTGGGATGCCGCCGGCGAAGCCGGTCAGCCCGACGAAGAGGGGCGAGTCGGTCTGCTCCAACGCCAACCAGCCGACGGCGATCTGGTACATCCAGAAGGCCGAGTTGGTCACCAGCGTCCCCAGGAAGAGCAGCCGGAACGGGCGGAAGGCTTGCAGCGAATGGAGCATCCGGTCCGCGTCAGGCGGCGGCCCGACGATCGGCTCGACGGCAGGCGCGCCCGCCCGCGCCGCCCGGCGAGTTGCCCGGCCCAGATTCACCATCGCACTCCTCCGCCCCCGGACCCCGGACCTCATTCAGCCAGCGACAGGGTAGCATGGGGACGAGGGGACAGGCGTGTTCAACCGGTAGGGGCGAGTCAGTGCCTCGCCCTTCCTGAACACCCGTGCGCCTGAAGAAGGGCGAGTCAGTGCCCACCGGTACCACCAAAACATAATACTGAGGCAACGCATCG
>JBBECJ010000259.1:0-3416 GCA_040881885.1 Thermomicrobiales bacterium
CGAGCACTGTCCGCCACGGCAGCAGCGCGTCGCGTTGCGGCATCAGCGCGACCCGGCCAAGCCGGTCGGGAGCCGGAGCGCCGTCGAGCCAGATCTCGCCCTCGTCCGGCTGGAGCAGCCCAGCGATGGCCGCCAGCAGCGTGCTCTTGCCGCAACCCGACGGCCCGACCAGCGCGACCAGTTCGCCACGCCCAACCTCGAGGCTGACATCACGGATGGCCTCGACCGCGTCGAACGTCATCGAGACGCCGCGGACCGCGACCTGCGCCGTTTCCTTGCTGGTTGTCGCTGACGAGAATGCCGCTGCCATCGTCCCAGATTTCATCTGGAGCGGCGGGTGGAGAGGTCGCTGGCGGCAGCGCTGCCGCTGTCTGCGGATCGTTGCTGGGAGCGTTGGGAGAGCGGCAACAATAAAGCGCCGGCTCACCACGATCTCCCAGCGCCCATCCTGCCCGAAGTGGTCACGCGTGAAGCGTGAGTGCAGACATTCCTACGCTGGCATTACCCAGGTCAGGTCCAACGGTCGGTGACGGATCGGTCACCCTCTCAGCCTGGCTCCCCAAGCCCCCGTCGCTCCCCCGGAGCGTTCGATTGTTGTGCTGAATTGAATCAGGGGCGGCAAGGCGCGTCAAGATGGGCGGTTGATGACGACCACACATATCTCCTATCTCCACGATAGGTAGAATGTGGGGGTGATCCGTCGATGATGAACGGTGGAGTCAGATGCAGAAAACGATCACCCTCAATGAGGCTCTGTATGCGGAATTGAGCCAGCGTGCTGGCTCAGAGGATGTCGACCGCTTCATCGAAAACATGCTTTGGAAGCTTCTCTTAGTGACCGATGACGATGATCTTTCGGAAGAAGAGATCGAAGCCAGCTACCGGGAGAAGGCCGCGGACGAAGAGGCGGAACGAGAAGCGCACGAGTGGGCTGAAGCCTTCATCGGCGAGACCCTTCCGTGAGCCAACGGGCGCTGCTACGCGGTCAGGTGTACTGGACAGACTTCCGCAACGCCAGAGGCGGAGAAATCGGCAAGACGCCACCAGCGATTATCGTGAGCACTGACGCATCCAATCGTTACCTTAACCGGGTACAGGTCGTCCCCTTGACGACAAGTACCCGGAGGGTCTTTCGAGGGGAAACGATTGTTCGGCTAAACGGCCTTCCGAACAAGGCATTGGCCGATCAGATCACGACCGCCACGAAGGAGCGAATCGGCGACTACATCGGTGACATGACCGACAACGACATGCGCCGCGTCGAACATGTCCTCCGTCAACAGTTGGGACTCTGACAGTCTATTGATCCATCTACCCCAACGCCCACGACGAATCGTTACAACTCCGTCACGACCGGCAGGATCATCGGCCGCAGCTTGGCCTTCGAGAAGATGTAGCGCGCGACGACATCCTTGACGCGTGAGACGAGGTAGCCGTAGGACATGCCGCCCTTGCGCAGTTGGCGGTCAAGGTAGCTCTTCAGCTCGCGCTCGGCGCCCTCGATCAGCCCGCGGCTGTCGTCATCGTCGAAGCCCTTGCCGGTCAATTCCGGGCCGGCGATCAGGATGCCGCGCTCCAGATCAACGACAACCGTCGCGATGATCACCTGCGTGTTGGCGAGCTGATCGCGGTGGCGCAGGACGACGTTGCGGTAGCGGTCGGTGCCGAGGCCGTCGACAAGGACGGCGCCATAGGCGACCGCCGGATCCTTGCGCATGTCCCCGCGCGAGAATGACATCGGCACGCCAGACTCCGGGATCATCGTGTTCTCGGGCGGGATGCCGGTGTCGATCGCCAGTTGCCGGTAGAGGTGCAGGTGGCGATGCTCGCCGTGGATCGGGATGCTGAAGGTCGGCCGGACCAGCTCGATCATTTGCTTGAGCTCGTCCGCGCCGCCGTGGCCGGAGACGTGGATGCTCGGCTCGATGGCTGAGTAGCAGACGTTCGCGCCGCGCTTGAAGAGGTTGTCGATCGTCTGGGAGACCGTCTCCTCGTTGCCCGGCACCGGTGTCGCCGAGAGGATGACAGTGTCGCCCTCCTGGATCCTCAGCAGCGGGTGGTCGCCACTGGCCATTCGCGCCAGCGCCGCCGACGCCTCGCCCTGCGAGCCGGTCGTCAGGATCAGGATCTGATCCTTCGGCAGCTTGATGACCTGTTCGGAGGGCAGCATCGAACCGATGGGCGGCTGGATGTAGCCGAGGTCCATCGCGACCTTGACCGACTGCTCCATGCTGCGGCCAACGACGCCGATCTTGCGGCCGTGGCGAGCGCCGACCTGGATCGCCTGCTCCAGCCGCAGGATGTTGGAGGCAAACGAGGTCAGGATCACGCGCCCCTTCGCGCCGCCGATGATCCGGTCCAGTGTCGCTGAGACGGTCGATTCACTCGGCGTCGCCTCTTTGCGCTCAATCCGGACGGTGTCGGAAAAGAGCGCCAGGACGCCCTCGTCGCCGAGCTGGCGCAGACGGTTCTCGTCCGTCCGTGGGCCGAGCGGCGGGGTTGGGTCGAACTTGAAGTCTCCGGTGTGGATCATCCGACCGACCGGGGTGTTGATCGTGATCGCCATCGAGCCGGGAATCGAGTGCGTCACCGGGATGAACTCGACCTCCATGTGCTGGCCGACCTTGTAGGTGATGCCCGGCTCAATCGGCATGAAATCGGCCAGATGCGCGTTGCGGGCTTCGTCCAGCCGCGAGCGCGCGAAGGCCAGAGCCAGCGGCGAACCGTAGATCGGGATCGGCGCGACGCGCTCCAGTTGCGGCAGGACGTACGGCAGCGAGCCGATGTGGTCCTCGTGGCCGTGCGTGATCAGGATGGCCCTGAAGCGCTGTATATTTTCGATGACGTAGGTGATGTCGGGGATGATCAGATCGATCCCGCGCATCTCTTCTTCCGGGAACTTGGTGCCGGAGTCGATCAGAATCAGGTCCCCGCGATATTCGACGACCATCATGTTCTTGCCGACTTCACCAATGCCACCCAGCGGGATAGCCCTCATTCGCGGTCGGGCCATAGTTTCGAGTTCCTCCTTCACGGCGCGTTGTGGGCCGATGCTGTCAGTAATCAGGCGTTGCGATGTTACGGCAAGGATACCGCGCCCGGCACGGATGCCGTTTTCGATGCTTCCGCATGGTCGATGCCCCGCCCACGACGAGGTTGTCGCGTCTCGCTTGGCACGCCGATTGCCTCTTGAGCGCAAAGGCCCGCGCCGAGCCTGACACACCGTTGTGAAGCGCGGTCAGACGCAGTAGATGACCAGAAGGAGAATCACGTGTCTCAGATTAACGTTGATCCGGGTGGCGACAGTGGTGGGAGTGGTGTGAATGCCGTGGCGGTTGTCGCGATCGTTATCCTCGTTATCCTGGCGTTCCTCGCCATCTACTTCCTGTTTCTCGGTGACGACGACGGCGCCGACA
>JBBECJ010000260.1:0-3411 GCA_040881885.1 Thermomicrobiales bacterium
TTTTCGCCACGCTGGCCGGGAAATGTGCTGACGCGCAAGTCGATCCGGCGGCGGGCGCACTCGGCGTCGATCGCGGCCCAGAGCGGGTCCGCGCCGGGGATACCGGCCACGACCACGCTCGCCGGCTCCAACCTCTGGAGCGCCTCCCAGAGGCCGATGGCCGCATCGTCGTCCGCCGGCGCGACGACCGTCTCAGGACGCCCCTCCCACGGTTGCGCGATGCGCCCGAGGAACGCGCCGGCGGCCTCGCGGTCACCGGTGTTGATGACAAGGATTCGGGCGTCGCCGTCGACGATCAGCGTCGAAAGCCGGCCGGAGGTTTCGAGCACGCGCAGTTCCGGATCGGGATCAGCCAGCCAGCCGACGACGGACATCGGGACGACGAACGCGAGCAGGGCCGCGACGCCGGCGAGCAACCATTCGTGGCGACGGACCGTGGGCCGAGCCGCCGCCGCGCTCACAGATTTTCGTCGTACCAGGTGATGTCGATCGGCGAACCGCGCGGCACCTCGGACTCCCAGGCGAGCGTGCTGGTCACGACACCCTCATCGGGGAAGTCGTCGCAATCGAAGTCCGGATCGAACTCCAGGATGCGCTCGCAGGAGAGCGGCGTGACCTGGGTCACATTCAGTCCCGCTTCTTCGAGGATCTCGACCGCGTCTTCGTAATTCTCCGCGTAGACGTACGGGACGACGACCAGGTCCTCCGACGCGCCGGAGCTGACAACGAGCGTCACGGTTGAGCCGGACGGCGCCTCCGTGACCGGGTCGGAGCGAATGACCAGCCCGGCTGGAACGCTGTCGCTTTCCTCCTCGACGACAGCAACCGCGAAGCCAAGCGATTCGAGCGCGCTGGTCGCGCCATCGACCGTTTCGCCCCGCACATCAGGGATCGAGACGATCTGTGTCCCGCGGCTGACGACGATCGTGATCGTCCCGCCAATCGGGAGCGTCGTGCCTGGCGCCGGCTCCTGCCGTATGACAACGCCGGCCGATATCGACGACGAAAACTCCTCGATCACGTTGACTTCCCAGTTGTCACCGACCGTGTTCTCGGCCTGTTCGCGCGTCAGGTTCGTCAGGCTCGGGACGCTACCGGTCGGGATGGTCGCCGTCGCGGTTGGAGACGGCACGATCGTCACGGTCGCGGTCGGTTGCGCGGGCGTCGTAGCGGTTGGCGCGGCCGGCTGGCTGGTTTCGGTCGCCGGGGCCGGTTCGCTCGTGGCGGTTGGAACGATCGCTTGGGTGGTGGCGGTCGGGTCCGGATCGTTCGCGAACGCGCCAGGGTCGAGCTTGAAGGCCAGCACGACCAGCCCGACGATCCCGAGCAGAATCGCCGAGCCGATCAGCCAGGTCACGCAGCCGAGGTCGTCGCGGTTGGAGCGCGGCGCCGCGCGGGCAGTCGGATAGGCGGCCTGGGTGGTCCGGCTGCCGCCCCGCACCGGCGGGACGCTGGCCGGCACGACCGGCATCCGGCCTGTGCGCTGCCGTGGCGGCGGACCGGCGGCTCCCCGGCGTTCCGGGCGCGGCTGGTTGTGCGGCGGTGGCGGCGGAGCGGTCCGGCCGCGCGGCGGCAGGGCCGTCGTCCCCACTGGAGGCCGTGGCCCGGGCGGGCGGGAGGGGTAGGAGGAGTGCGATGGCTCAGGCATGTCCCAGTGCCGTAACGCGGTTGAGAGCGCCGCGCCGTTCGGGAAGCGCTGGTCAGGCTCCTTCGCCAGCGCCCGCAGGACGATCGAGTCGACCTCGGGCGGGATCTTCGGGTTGAACGTCGACGGCGGCGGCGGCGGTGTGTTGACATGCTGCATCGCGACGCCGACCGGCGTGTCGGCCTCGAACGGCAACCGCTTCGTCAACATCTCGAACAGGACGACGCCGGTCGAGTACAGGTCCGATCCTGGACCAGCCGGGTCGCCTTGCGCCTGCTCGGGCGAGACGTAGTGGACGGTGCCCATCCCTGTCCCGGCTTCGGTCAGGTTGACATCGCGCATGCCTTTGGCGATGCCGAAGTCGACGACTTTGGCGTTGCCATCCCGGTCGACAAGGATGTTCTGGGGCTTGATGTCGCGATGGATCAGCCCGCGCTGGTGCGCGTAATCCAGCGCCGAGGTGACCTGGCCGATGATGAAGATCGCGCCATCGACCGAGAACGGCCCCTGGCGGCGGATCAAATCCTTCAGGCTCGGGCCACGGATGTACTCCATGACGATGTAATGCTGGCCGCCATCGGTGCCGACATCGTAGACGTTGACGATGTTGGCGTGCGAGAAGCCGGCGGCGGCCTGCGCCTCGCGCTCGAAGCGGCGCAGGAAGCTCTCGTCGGCGGCGTACTGCGCGCGCAGGATCTTGACGGCCACCGGCCGGTTGAGCAGCACGTCCTGCGCGCGGTAGACGACGGCCATGCCGCCCTCTCCGAGCACTTCGCCGAGGCGATACCGCCCGTTCAGGACCGTTTCCTGCACTACTGGCCCTTCCTGCCGCCCATGTCGCTGTTCCCTATCGACCACGCAGCACCGTTGCGATCGCGTTGATTGCCGGATAGACGCCTCGTCTGCCGACCGCCCGGACGACGTTGACTGTGCCTGCTCGCGGCGCCGCCTCGTCCAACCCGGCAGCGACTCGCGCCGCTTCCTGATGACTAGTGGTCAACGCATACAGCGTCGGTCCAGCCCCACTGACCGAGACACATGTAGCGCCTGCCTGCCCGAGCCTGTCGTAAGCGTACCGTATGACAGGATAGCCGAGGAGCTGGCGAGTGAACGCGTTGGGGATGGCCCCTGGCAGCGCTTTCGCGCTCGCGAGCGCCGTTGTTATGTCGCGTACGTTCGCGCCATCGCTGAAGTCTCCCGGCTCCAGCCCACTATACAACGCGCGCGTCTTCTCCGGGATATGGATATCCGGGGTCACCAGCACGAACCAAAGGCGCGGCGTCTCGATCGGCGTCAGCTCGGCGCCGGTTTCGGTCGCCAGGGCTGTCCCACCGAGGACGAAGAACGGCACATCGGCGCCGATCTGCGCGCCACGCTGTGACAGCTCGGCGTCGCCGGCGTCCGGAAACGCCAAGCGCAGCGCCAACGCGGCGTCCGCCGAGCCGCCGCCCAGCCCGGCCGCGATCGGGATGCGCTTGACGATCCTCAGCCTCCCCGTCCAGCCGGGAAGATCGGGCGCCGACGCGAGCGCGCGCCAGACGAGATCGTCTTCCCGCTCAACACCCGGCGGTCCGACATACTCGAAGGGCAGTCCCGTCTCGGTCCACTCGAACAGGTCGTAGAGGCTGACGGTCTGGAAGATTGTCACCAGGTCGTGGTAGCCATCGTCGCGCCGCCCGATGACCTCAAGCCCGAGATTGACCTTGGCCGGGACGACCGCATACAGGCGACGCATCGGGCGCCCCAATCAATGCGTAGGGGCGGAC
>JBBECJ010000261.1:0-3351 GCA_040881885.1 Thermomicrobiales bacterium
GTCACCGGTCGTGTTGATGGAGCGCAGGGTGGCGTCGATTGACTCGAAGCCGGCCGGCGCGCCGTTGTTCTGGCCGGCCAGCCAAAGTTGGAGGCGCGTCCAGAGACGGATCGCAAGTTCGGGCGCGGTCGCCTCGGGGCCGGCTGAGTGGCTCAGGCCGGTCGTGACGGTCGCCGTCAGGCCGAGCGAACCCTTGTAGCCGAGGACGACGCCGTCCCAGCCGCTCGGCTCGCCGATGATGACGGCGTCCGGGGCCGGGTAGTTGTCGCGCAGCCAGGTCGCGCCCGGCGAGCCAAACGTCTCCTCTCCGACCGCGCCAATGACGGTCAGCCGGACGCCGTCCGGCAGTTGCGCCCGCGCGCCGGCCGCGACGAATGCGGCCAGCGGCCCTTTCGCGTCGACGGCGCCGCGCCCGTGAAGGACGCCGTCTTCGATTCGAACCGGGATGTCGCCCGGGACGGTGTCGATGTGGCCGAGCAGCAGGATCTCGCGTTCGCCGCTGCCGATCGTGCCAACCGCGTTGCCGGCGCCGTCGATCGATGTTGTGTAGCCCAGGTCACGCATCGCCAGGCAGAGGTAGTCGACGGCGGCGGCTTCCTCGCCGGAGACGCTGGGGATGGCGACGAGACCGGCCAGCATCTCCTGCGCCGTCATCGTCAATATGTCAACTGCCATCCTGAGCCTCCCGCGAATAAGCCTCCGGCGCCTGCGACTGGGCCAATGTATAATCAGCGACCTTGCCGGCAATGTCGATGCCAGCGTCGTGGAGCGTCCGGAAATCGACCAGATTGCTCGCGCCGACGACGATCGGGCCGGCGTCGCTCTCGACCACTTCAATAGCGTAAACGCCGCTGCCGAGCCGGGCGATTACCTTCGCGCCAAGTTCCGCCAGTTCGTCGCTACGTCGCTCATACCGCGCGAACTCGACCTTGCCGCCCTCTGAACGTATCGCCTCGATCCCAACCACCTCCGCGCCGGCGACAACAACCCGCGCAACGTCGCCGAGCACGTATTCCTGGACGAGCAATGCCGTCTCGCGTCCAAGCGTCGACCGGTGCTCGACCGCCGCCTCGCCAGCGTCCTGGTCGGTCACGATGGCGTCGGGCGTCCGTGGATCGACCTGTAGCGACTGGAGCAGAGCCGGAAAGCCGACCTGCTTCAGCGCGTCAATCGCCGACTGCTCGCCGAAGGCGACGACCGTCCGAGGCGTCGGGACGCCGCCGATGATCAGATGCCGCAGCAGCGCCAGCCGGTCAGCCAGCAGCCGGGCCGTTGCCGCCCGGTTGACGACCGTCGCGCCAGCCGCCGCCAGCAACGCCGCCAGCGTCGCCCGGTCCGGCGTCGCGACCTCGCGGTCGAGGACGAGCGCCGGAAGCGACGGCTGCGCGCCGGACAGCGGCAGCGCCAACGTTGATGCGTCAAGCAGCAGCGCCTCGGTATCGCGCTGAGTGAAGGCTGCCATCAGCAGCCGTTCCTCAACGCGCATCCGGGGCGCGAGCAGGGCGACGGAGGTCGAGGTGGTCATGCGACGGCCCTCACCCCCCAACCCGCCACCCAGAGGGTACCCGGCCCAATCCTGGGAGACGTGGTGTCAGGGACAGCAGACGAACTCTCGACTCCGGCTCCCCCTCTCCCAGGATTGGGAGAGGGGGTTAAGGGGGTGAGGGCCGTCCCCGCCGGGGAGCTGATGAGGGCCTTTACTCCCCCCAGTCCTCTTCCTCAGCCGGCGCGAGGCCGAGGTTGATCGGCGCGACACTCAGCACCTCAAGCTCGGCACTGCAATCGACGCACTGGACGATCTCGCCAACGATCGCGTCGGACAGTTCGATGTCGGCGGCGCACTCTGGACAAGCGTTCATGGGTGTTCCCCTTTCCCTGTTTCTCTCTCGGTTCGTGTCAAACGTGCGTGTCATCGGAGCAAGTAAACGATTGCGAAGACGGCTGGGAGGTCCTCCGACGTGAGGCTCCCGTTGCTAGGGTCGGGCCTCGGTTGCGGGTAGAGCGGCGAGTGTGTGTCGATCATCCGCCCTCCCGTGGCATTCCCGGCCTGGTTCCGGCCAGTAGCTGCTGTTTGATGCCGGACAGCTCTGCCTCGCGCTCGGCGATCGCGGCCCGGCGCTGTTCGATGATCGAGGCCGACGATTCCAGCCGCAGGTCGCCGCTGGTGCCCTGGTGCGTGCGCGTCTTGAGGACATCGTGTGGGTCGAGCTCGCCGAGGTCGTCGATCATGTCGGCGATCCGTCGGTAGGCGTCGCGGAAGGGGACGCCCTTCAGGACGAGGTCGTAGGCGGCGTCGGTCGCGAACAGCTCCGGCGAGCAGGCTTCCAGCATGCGCGCCTCGTTCGGCTGGAGGCGGGCGACGGTCAGGGCCGCCATCGCCGACGATTCCTCGACCATGTCGAGTGACTCCATGAACGGGCGCTTCGTCTCCTGATAGTCCATGTTGTAACCGGCCGGCAGGCCGACCAGGATGCCGAGCATCTGCTGCTGGAAGGCGAGGATGATGCTGCCCTTGGCGCGCAGCATCTCCATCGCGCCGAGGTTCTTCTTCTGCGGCATGATGCTGGAGCCGGTCTTGAACGAGTCGTCGAGCGTGAAGAAGCCGTACTCGCTGGTCGTGAAGAGCAGGATGTCCTGGGCCAGCTTCGAGAGGTCGAGCATGACCTGGACGAGCGCCTGGACGATGGCCGCTTCGAACTTGCCGCGCCCGTGCTGGGAATAGAGGACGTTGTTCTGCGTCTTCGCGAAGCCGAGGATGTCCGAGACGTAGCCGCGCTCGAGCGGCAGGCCGACGCCGTACGAGGCGGCCGAGCCGAGCGGCGACTGGTCGGAGAGGGCGACTGCGGCGTCGAGCAGCAGCAGGTCGTCCAGCAGCGATTCGAGGTACGCCCCGGCCCAGACGCCGACCGACGAGAGCATCGCGCGCTGCATGTGGGTGTAGCCCGGCATCGGCGTTTGCGCGTGGCGCGTCGCCAGCTCGAGCAGCGCGTCGCAGGCGTCGAGGACGGCCGTCTGAACCGGCAGGACCGCCTCGCGGGTGAAGATGCGGATGTCAACGACAACCTGATCGTTGCGCGAGCGGCCGGTGTGGATCTGCTTGCCGGCCTCGCCGAGCTGCTCGGTCAGCCAGCCCTCGATCTTGGTGTGGACATCCTCGTCGGCCGGCGTCAACTCGAACTGGCCCGACTCGGCCAGCTCGACGATCGTCGCCAACTCCTTGCGCAGCGCGTGGAACGTCTCGACCGGCAGCAGCCCTGCCTTGGCGAGTCCCGCCGCGTGTCCGATTGAGCCGAGCGCGTCGGCCACGACCAGGCGCTGGTCGTAGACCAGGTCGTCGCTGATTTCGAATCG
>JBBECJ010000262.1:0-3345 GCA_040881885.1 Thermomicrobiales bacterium
CTCTGCCTGCGCGCCACGTAATGTCCGTAGATTCGCTAACGTATGACACGATGAATGACTGGCTAGTCCCGCTCGTGCCAGAACGCAGAGAAACTTTTGAGGACCTCGTTGAACTCTTTGGGAACGAGGCGATTGGTCCACATGTTGCCTACGGTGACGTACTCAACCCATTTCTCATTCAACTACTCAACGAAGGTGGCCACAACGAAATCCTCACACCCATCTTTGCCTTCATCGAAGCCCTGGTACAACACAGTGACGAAAGAGTTGTGAACGTCATTTGGGTCACAACAATCGAGGGCCTTCTTGGATGGCTCACAGGAGATGCACTTGGGCGTGCCATAGCTCACATGGGCCCGGAAACGCGAGCCGCTGCGCGTGAAATGGCCTCGATGTTCAGAACTGAAAGTGCAATCAATCAACTCCTCGACGAGCGACAGAATCGCGTGGCAACCGCCATCCTGCGACATCATCATCGCAATCGGAAGGTCGCCGGGGCCGGGTCACGGCACGGGCTGGGCTACCTGCGATTGTATTCGGGTCGAGGGACGAGGGACGTCCGAACCAATCCCGCGTCCCGCGTCCCGCGTCCCGCGTCCCGATCCGTCACATCATCTTCGGCAGCTCGCGCTTGACCTCTTCGATGGCGGCGCCGAGGGTCGCGATCTCTTCCTCGGTGTTGTAGAAGCCAGTCGCCAGCCTGACGCAGGAGGGAGACGGGATCGTGCGCAGGATGAAGCCGCGCTCGAAGAGCGTCGTCACTAGATCGTCCGGCTCGATCCCGACCAGGTTGAACGAGATCAGGCCTGCCATGTTCTTCTTCGGTGTCAGGAGCGTGACGCCGTCGATGTTCTCCAGTGTCTTGTAGGCCAGGCTGCCGAGCTCGGCGGTCCGGCTGTAGATCCAGTCCATGCCGATCTCGTCGGCCAGCCACTCGGTCGCGGCGCGTTGGCCGGCGATCAGCGGGTAGTAGGTGGAGATCCGGTCGAAGCGGGCCGCGCCGGCTGTCGGCATGAAGTAACCACCCTGATTGTCCATGCCGCCCATAGCGTTGCCGTAGTTGACGTAGGTTTGCTGGAACCAGCTGATGCGCTCGTCGCGGATCCAGAGCGAGCCGGTGCCTTCCGGGCCGCACATCCACTTCTGGCCCGGCATCGCGTAAGCGTCGGGATCGTTCTCGTACAGCTTCGGGTCGATCGATCCGGCCGACTGGGCCGCGTCGACCAGCACCAGGACATCGTGCTTGCGGCAGGTCTCGACGATCTCCTTCAGCGGCAGGACGGCGCCAGTGTTCCAGGACAGGTGCGAGATGACGAGCGCGCGAGTGCGCTTCGTGATGACGCGCTCGATCTTGCCGGCCACATCGCCCTCGCCATTGCCGAGGTCGACGACGCGAATCTGGACGCCCTGCCGGTGGGCGGCGACGTAGAGCGGGAGCTGGCCGCCCGGATGCTCGAGGTTGGTGATGATCGCTTCGTCGCCACGCTGCCAGTCGACGCCGTGGATCATGATGTTCATGCCTTCGGTCGTCAGTTGCGTCAGCGCGATCTCATCCGATTTCACGTTGAAGGCGCGCGCCAGCGCGTCTCGCGCGGCCGGCTTGAGCGCCATCCTCGATTTCCAGGCGTCCATCGAGATCCGGCCCTCTTCGAACTCTTCGAGGGCCATCTGGGCCATCGCTTCGGCTGCCGCGCGAGGGAGCGGGCCGTTCGTGCCGGTGTTCAGATACGCTCGGGCGTGCACAGCCGGCAATTGCGCGCGAATCTCATCCACTTTTGATTCAACCTGGACGGCCACGACGACTCCCTCTCAATCCTCACGCGACGGCATCTCCGTCGCGTCCTCGCAGGTTGGCGACTCTGGCACGAATCGTAACCCGTGGCGCGCGAAGTGGAAACCGGCGCACGGGGTGCTGTCCTTGCGGTAATCAACGATGGCGTTCATGATGTCGGCGCGCTCGACGTGCCGCCGGTGCTGACGTTGTGGCGCAAGATGGTCAATCGAGGGAATTGAACCTGCATGGCAAGTCAGGATAGCGCCGCCGCGCCGGCGCTCGTCGTGGGCTGGAAGCGCCCATTCGCTGCGTTGAGCGAGCCGGGTTTCAGACGCCTGTGGGGTGGGTTGATGCCCGGCACGATGGCGATCCAGATGGGGATGGTGACGACCGGCTACGTCGCCTACGACATCTCGAAATCGGCGACGGCTGTCGGCGTCGTCTCGCTCGGCTGGGGCGTCCCGATGCTGATCTTCGGGCTGTGGGGCGGCGTCGTCGCCGACCGCTTCCCCAAGCGGCGAACGGTGTTGCTGGCGCAGAGCCTGATCGGGGTGTCGGCGGTGGTCAGTGCCGCCCTCGTCCTGTCCGGCATTATCCAGGTCTGGCATCTGGCGCTCACGTCGGCGCTGCAAGGCGTCGGGTTCGCCTTCAACATGCCGTCCAACCAGGCCTTTATCGCCCAGCTCGTCAGCCGCGAGAACCTGATGAACGCAATTGCGCTCCAGAACACCGGCCACAATTTCGCGCGTGTGGCCGGGCCGTCGCTGGCCGGCGCGTTGATCGGCGTCTCGTTCATTGGCGCGGGCGGAGTCTTCGTCCTGATGGCCGTGATGTACGCGTTTGTCCTGATCGTCCTGCTGCGGATCCCGCACAACGGAGCGCCAACGGGCGTCAATCGTCCGCCGCCGCTGGAGGCGCTGCGCGACGGTCTGCGCTACATTCGCGGCAACACGATCGTGTTTTCGTTGCTGGCGCTGGCGTTCGCGCCGGTCCTGCTCGGCATGCCGTATCAGACGCTGATGCCGGTCTTCGCCGAGGATGTCTTCGAGGTCGGCCCCGGCGGGCTTGGCGTCCTGATGGCCGCCAATGGTCTCGGCGCGCTGATTGGCTCGCTGATGATCGCGACGATATCCGGCTTCCGCCGGCGCGGGCTGCTCCAGATGTCGCTGGGCATCCTGTTCGGGGTAGCAATCGCGGCCTTTGCGTTTGGCCGCTCGTTCGAGTTTGGGCTGTTCGCGCTGGTCGTCGTCGGCTTCGCCTCGGCGGGCTACCAGGCGTTGAACAGCTCGCTCGTGATGCACTACACCGAATCGGCCTTCCACGGACGTGTCATGAGCGTCTACCTGCTGACCTTCTCGGCAATGCCGCTCGGCACGGTCCCCTTCGGCGCGCTCTCCGACCGCTACGGCGCGCCAATCACGATCGGCATGGGCGGGCTGGTGCTGGCCGCGATCGTCGCCTCGGTTGGCGCGTTGTACACGCCGTACCGCCGGATCGAATAGCACGCCTGCTGCCCGCTAAGCGGCTTCGCATAAGTTATTGACCAGGCGGATGCCGGGCGAATGGTCGGT
>JBBECJ010000263.1:0-3320 GCA_040881885.1 Thermomicrobiales bacterium
CCCCGTTCCGCGTCCCACGTCCCTCATCGCCAATTGCAGACGTCCAGGGGCAGCGAGACTTCGCTACCCGCGCGGGCGGCGATCAGGCCGGCTTCGAGGATCTCCTGGGCGCCGAGGCTGGTGTCGAGCGAGACGAGGCCGTCGAATGGCCGGTCGGACGCGAGGCAGTTCAGGAAGTACTCGGTCGCGGAGCGAGAACCTTCGGGAAAGTCGGGTGGCTCGATGATCTCGCCATCCGGATTGTCTTTCGTGATCCGCTTTACGACACCAGTCCGGACGATCTGCCCCTCACGGCGCGCGGCCTGGCGCTGGACGACCAGCGAGCCGTGACTGCCCCAGATGGCCGGCCCGCCGTCAGGGACGGGGCCGTTCGCTGTCCAGGTCGCCTCGATGACGGCCATTGCGGTCGGGTAGCGCAGGACGAGGATAGCGTTGTCATCGACTGGCACGTAGTCCTTCTGGAGCCGGCCAATCGTTGCCTGAGCGCGGGTGGGCAGACCGAGCAGGTGCTGGGCCATGACGGCGCCGTAGCCGCAGTAGTCGATGTAGGCGCCGGCGCCGTTGCGGTCGCGGTCGTAGAGCCACGAGTAGAAGTATTCCGAGCAGCCGTACTCTTTCGGCCCGCCATGACCGCCGCGGAACGAGAACCGATAGATGTCGCCAATCGCGCCACTGGCAGCCAGATCGAGCGCGTGGCGAACGGCCGGCGTCCAGTTCGCCGGCCAGTTGACCATCAGCGGCAGGCCAGCCTTGCAGACAGCGACTCGGATCCGCTCGGCTCCGGCCAGCGAGTCCGCCAGCGGCTTCTCGAGCATGACCGGCTTGCCGAACGATACGGCAAGCTCGACAATGTCGACCGAGCCGGCGTTGTCGGCGAAGACGAGGACAGCGTCGGGATTCTCACGTTCCAGCAGCGCGGTGTAGTCAGCGTAACCACGCTCGACGCCGTACGCAGCCCGCGCCTTTTCCAGCAGCGGAGCATTCGGGTCGGCCACCGAGAGGGTGACATCATCGCGGCCGGCCAGCGCGCCGACGTGCTCCCAGACATGATCGTGCGTCAATCCCAGGACGCCAACGTTCCACGCCATCTGATTCCCTCCCACCTTGCGAGTCAGTGACGGGGATCATGAAGCATTCGGCCAGGAATGGCAACCGGCTGGGTCAGGAGGCCGGCTGTTAATCGCTGTTCGACGCCCTGGCTCGGGTTCTGAAGATCGAACCCAACACCAGCAGCAGCACGACGGCGACGATCTGGCCGCCCATAACGATGCGGTTGACATCGATCGCCGGCTGCCAGGTCACGTCGCCGTCACGGACGACGTAGGCGCCGGCCGGTTTGGCTGACAATCCAAAGCCACCGCCACTTCCAGAGCCTTCCTCACTGTCGCCGCCACCACCGCCGGCGCCGCCACCGATCTTCGCGACCGGAATGACGGTGACGCCGTCCTTCTCATATGGATCGCCAAAAACGCGCTTGACGGTCAGCGCGTCTCGCGCGGAATTAACGAACTCTGATACCTGCATGATGGGTTCCTTTCCTGTCAACCTTCCGCGGACTACGATCGTTCGAGACGACGCGGCATCATCCGTGCCGCCGATCGCTAGGGCGCGCAGGCGCGCAACAGTTCCAGGATGCTGGCGGCGGTGTCGTCGGCCGTGATCGCGCGGATGACCGTCTCGTCGAGCGAGACTTCGTGGGCGGCGATCTGGGGCTGGAGCGTCGACGCGTCCGGCCCGCTGACGGCGGTGTCGCGTGCGGAGACACCCATTCGCGCGAAGTGGGCGGCGTAGGCCGGAACCCGCGAATAGCGTCCTGCCTCGACATCGAGCCGTTCGTCAGCCTGCGGCAGCAGCGCGGTGCGGACATAGGCCATGACGAGTGGGCGCGGCCGGCCGGCTGATTCGGCGGCGTCGCGGCAGATCTGACCGGAACTTTGCGCGGTTCCCGGTGTCTGCCAGTTGAACAGGACACCGTCGCCGACGGCTCCCGCGAGGCTGGTCATCCTTGGCCCGAGCGCGCCGACGATGACCGGCGCCGGAATGAGCTCGTGCAACCGCTCGATCCCCTCGCGCACCTTGCTGACGCGCCGGTCGCCGCCCGACCCAACGCCGAGCAGCAGCCGCTCCTGCGGGACATTCAACGCAGCCAGATCGCGGGCGATGACATCGGCCGGCCTGCGATCCAGCGGAATGACTCCAACTCCGAGCTTGATCCGCTCGGTTACGGCTGCCGCCGCAGCGAGCCCTGCGATGCCGTCCCCGCCGGGCGTGTCATTGCACCAGAACGACGTGTAACCAAGCTGTTCCGCCTCACGCGCGACCTCCCGGATGACGTCATGATTGACCGCCGCCGCGACACCGAATCCGCGTCCCATCGTCTGGCTCCTTTCTCCAGCCTCCGCCTCAATGCGCCGCGTGACGCAGGTCGAGCGCGGCGCAGCTTCCACGCTATCATGGACGCACCCGATCGGCACACTACCCGTGATTGACCATCTCGACAGGCTGGTACGGGGCTTGCTCTTAGTAAGAGCAACAACGCATGCCATCCAACGCCACCCGATGGAAGCACAGGAGCGGAGCGATGAGCGCGATCCAGGCGGACAGCGAACCAACAACCAGAGATGACGCCAAAGCGACGTTCCAGAAGTTGCCCCTGAAGGAGCTCGGCAAGCGAACGATAAAGGAATTCAAGGACGACGAGGTGACCGAGATGGCGGCCGGCGTCGCCTATCACGCCGTCTTCGCAATCCCGCCGATGATCATCTTTCTGATCACGCTCGCGGCACTGTTCGACCAGGTCACGTCGGTCGATGTCACGGGCAGGCTGACAACCGCGATCGACGAGAACGCGCCAGCAGACACCCAAGAACTGCTGCAGGGGCTGGTCGAGTCGGCGGTCGCGGATGTCAGCGGAGGCGTGGCATCGTTCGGCGTCATCCTCTCTGCGACGATCGCGCTCTGGTCAGGTTCGAACGGCGTCTCGACCATTATCCGCGCCTTCAACCGCGCCTACGATGTGGACGAGGATCGCCCATTCGTCACGAAAAAACTGGTCTCGATCGGGCTGACGATCCTGATGAGCCTGCTGGTCGTGCTTGCCTTCTCCCTGTTCGTCTTTGGCGAGCAGATCGGCAGTTGGAGCGCGGAACAGCTTGGCCTCGGTTCGGCGTTCGAGCTGACCTGGAACATCCTGCGCTGGCCGCTGGCGGTGGTGTTCATCATGTTCCTGCTGGCGGTGCTGTATTACCTCGGGCCGAATGTCGAACAGTCCTTCCATTGGATCTCGCCCGGATCGGTCATCGCGACGCTGCTCTGGATCG
>JBBECJ010000264.1:0-3318 GCA_040881885.1 Thermomicrobiales bacterium
GCCTGCGCCCGTGTGGATACGCCCGTGGGTCAAGAGGACGCCTCACGGCGTGGGCCGGTACAGGACGCGGCCCCTACCGGGGGTTTCGCACGGTCGCCGCACTCCAACGTTGTGCGTTGTGGCAGTGTTGACGGTGGCGCTGCTCGCCGTGTTTACCGCGCCGAGCGTCGTCGCGCAGGATGTGTACTCCGAGAAGACACTGGAGATCTCGCGCAAGTTGCAGTGTCCGGTCTGTGCCGGGCAGACGGTGGCGGACAGCGGCTCGCAGTTGGCAGGGCAGATGCGAGCGATCATCGAGCAGAAGGTGCAGGCGGGCGAAAGCGAGGAGCAGATTCTCAATTTCTTCGTGGCGCGCTACGGTGAGTCGATCCTGACCGAGCCGCCGAAGTCGGGCTTTTCACTGGCGCTGTGGTGGATGCCGATCGCGGTCGTCGCGCTCGGCGCGCTGGTGGTTGGGCTATTCGTGCGCGAACGAACGCGCGGGGTCGCGCGCCGGCCGGTGGCGACGGATTCGTCCGCGGACGACGACGAGCTGGAAGCGATCGCCCGCGATGTGCTCGGGCCGCGTGGTGGTGAGAGGATGTCGGGGACGTGACGTTGGCGCTGATCGCCCTGGCGGTGCTGGCTGTCGTCATCTTCGCGTTCGTGCTCGAGCCGGTGTTGCGGGCGCGAGGCGATCGGGTCGTCCTGGACGCCGCCGCGCTGCCTGAACATCACGACGGGCTGACCATCGACGAGGCTGACGTGGCGGCGCCTGAGCGCCAGCCAGGGACGGTGACCGACACTGACGAACGGCAGGGCGGCCGGAGGGTGACGATCGAACGGTCAGCCGGCAGCGACGCGTCGTGACCGGCGAAGATCAATACTTTCACATCGAGCACGTCTACAAGCGATTTGGCACGACGATCGCCCTGCGCGATGTCAGCTTCCGGCTGGCAGCGGGAGAAGCGGTCGCGCTGCTTGGGGCGAACGGCGCCGGGAAGACGACGCTATTGCGGACACTGGCGACGCTGTCCCGCCCGACGCGCGGGAGCGTGCGGGCGTTTGGCGTGGATGCCTGGAGCGCGAGGGCGGAGGTCCGGGCGCGGCTTGGTGTCGTCGCGCATCAGCCGTACATCTACCCGGAGTTGTCGTGCGCCGAGAACCTGGCGTTCTTCGCGACGATGTTCGGCCTTGAGGACGCTGGCAAGCGGGCGACGCGGGCATTGGAACGCGTCGGTCTGGCGGGGCGGGCCGGCGATCGCGCAGCGACGCTCTCGCGTGGGCTGTTGCAGCGGCTCAATCTGGCGCGGGCGATTCTGCACGATCCGTCGGCGCTTGTGCTGGACGAGCCGGACACCGGGCTGGACGCGGCCGGACGCGATCTGCTATCGGAGATCGTCCGCTCGCAGGTGGCGCGCGGCGGGAGCGTCGTCCTGACGACGCATGCGCTGGACTACGCGCTGGTACTGGCTACGCGGGTGGTGGTCCTGGCCGATGGGCGGGTCGTTCTGGATGAGCCACGCGAGCTGGCGGACCGGGACGCGGTCGCGCTGGCGGTCGGCGCCGGCGCGGTCATGGCGGGGCGGTAGGCGGCGATGCGGCGGGTGTGGGCGCTGGTCTGGAAGGATCTGCTGGTCGAGTTCCGGGGGAGGGAGTTCCTCGGCGCGATGGTCGTCTTCGCGCTGATCACGATTGTCACGCTCAATTTCGCGTTCGACCTGAGCCGCGGCGACCGTGCGGCTCCCGGCGCGGGTGGTCTCTGGATCGCGTTCCTGTTCGCGGGAATGCTCGGGTTGGGACGATCGCTGGCGGTCGAGCGCGATCGTGGGACGCTGGAGGGGCTGACGCTCTGCCCGGTTGACGCCGGGACGATCTTCCTGGGTAAGTTCATCGCGAACGCACTCTTCATTGTGATCGTTCAGGCGGTGTCGCTGCCGGTCTTTTACGGGCTGTACAACCTGCCGTCGCTGAACCCGATGGTGTTGTTGATCGCGGTCACCGGAGCGGTTGGGTTCGCGGGATTGGGAACGCTGTTTTCGGCGGTCGCGGCCAGTAGCCGGGCGCGAGAGATCCTGATGCCGCTGCTGCTCTTTCCACTGGCGATCCCGCTCGTGATCGGGACAGTCCGGGCGACGACGTTGATCTTCGAGAGTAACAGCGCCGATGCCTGGCCGTGGTTTAATCTCCTTGCGGCGTTCGATGTGATTTTCGTCACGCTGTCCTACGTGGTGTTTGACCTCGTCCTCGAAGAGTGATCCGGACACTAGCGATGATGCAGCGCAAACCGACCGACCGGTCTGACACGCTCGTCCAAGGGCTTGGCCTGCTGACGGTGGCGGTCCTGACAGTCGGCATCTTCATGGCGTTCGTCTACGCCCCAACCGACCGCGACCAGGGCGAGGCGCAGCGCATCTTTTACGTGCATGTGCCGATGGCATGGCTGGCGTACCTGGCGATGGGCGTCGTGCTGGTCGGCAGTGTCGGCTATATGTGGAAGCGCTCGGCGCGAATGGACCGGCTGGCGCGCTCGTCGGCGGAGCTGGGATTTCTGTTCACGACGCTGGTGCTGATCACCGGCTCGCTCTGGGGGCGGCCGATCTGGAACGCCTGGTGGCAGTGGGAAGCGCGGCTGACGACGACGTTGATCCTCTGGTTCATCTTCATCGGCTATTTCATGGTGCGCGCCTATGCCGGGGACCGTGAACGCGGGGCGCGCTACGCGGCGGTGTTGGGGATCATCGGCGCGATCGACGTGCCGATCATCCATCAGTCGGTCACGTGGTGGCGGACGCTGCATCCGGAACCGATCGTGCTGGACACGGGCGGCCCGAACCTGCCGGACTCAATGCTGGCGACACTGCTGGTGTGTCTGGCAGGGTTTACCCTGCTGTACGGCTACCTGATGGTTCAGAAAACGCGCATCGAAACGGTGCGGGACGAGCTGGCCGAGCGCGAGTTAGCGTCGCTGTTCGAGCCCGAGGTTGAGACACACGATCGACGCCCGGCGCCTGTCTCGCCGAAGGTGTCCGGCGCGGCGGAGGATTAAGGTTATGGACGACAACCTCGGCTATCTGTTCGCAGCCTTCGCGGTCACCTGGCTGGCGATCGCCGGCTACCTGCTCTACCTCGGGCAGCAGGTCAAGGGGCTGCGCGACGAGATGCGGATGCTCGATGAGAGCGACGAGGCCGGCCAATGACAATGCGTAGGGACGGACCCGCGTGTCCGTCCGACAATGCGATCGGCGTTCAGCCGATCACAATGGACAATCGCAATCCTCGTCTTACGCCGAACGCTTCGAAGAGTCATTGACGAATTGTGATCGGCTGAACGCCGAT
>JBBECJ010000265.1:0-3304 GCA_040881885.1 Thermomicrobiales bacterium
ATGTGCTCGGTCCGGCAGAGGCCGATTCCCTCCGCGCCATACTCGCGCGCGACAGCTGCGTCGTGCGGCGTGTCGGCGTTGGCGCGGACGCCGAGCCGGCGGCGCTTATACGCCCAGCCAAGCAGCGTCGCCACGCTGCCGCCGACGTTCGGCTCGATCGTCGGCACCTCGCCGAGCATGACGCGCCCGGAGGCGCCGTCGATCGTGATGAAGTCGCCCTTGTGCAGCGTCCGGCCGTCAACCCGAATCGTGCCACTAGCGTAGTCGATCTCGAGCGCGGAGCAGCCAACGACGCACGGCTTGCCCATCCCACGAGCGACGACGGCCGCGTGCGATGTCATCCCGCCGCGCGCCGTCAGGACTGCCTGGGCGGAGACCATGCCGTGGAAGTCTTCGGGCGACGTTTCGACACGGACGAGGATTACCTTCTCGCCGGCGTCTCCGCGCAACTTGGCCTCGTCGGCGTCGTAGACGATCGCGCCGGTCGCCGCGCCGGGGCTGGCCGGCAGGCCGGCCGCAATGACATCTGGCGTGTGGGCGGGATCGATCATCGGATGCAGGAGCTGGTCGAGCTGGGCCGGTTCAACGCGCTGGACGGCCTCGGTTTCGCTTATGAGCCCCTCGTTGACCATGTCCACCGCGACATTGACGGCCGCCTGGCCGGTGCGCTTGCCTGTCCGGGTCTGGAGCATGAACAGCCGGCCGTTCTGGATCGTGAACTCGACGTCCTGCATGTCGCGGAAATGCCGTTCCAGCCGCGAAGCGATCTCGTTGAACTCTGCATACGCCTGCCTGAACTCCGGCAGCTCGCCCATTTCGGCCATTGGCTGCGGCGTCCGGACGCCGGCGACAACGTCCTCGCCCTGCGCGTTGACAAGGAATTCACCAAATATGCCGGTCTCGCCGGTGGATGGGTTGCGCGTAAAGGCGACACCGGTCGCGCTGTCCGCGCCGAGATTGCCGAATACCATCGACTGGACGTTGATGGCTGTCCCGAGGTCGTGCGGAATTTGATTCTGGTTGCGGTACGCGATCGCCCGGCGGTTATTCCACGAGCTGAAGACGGCGGCGATCGAGCCGCGCATTTGATCGTACGGGTCGGTTGGAAACGGTTGGCCGGCGTCGCGTTCGACGATTTGCTTGAATTGCGCCACCAGCTCCCGCAGCGACTCAGCCGGAAGCTCGTAGTCGAGCGTCACGCCGTCGCGGCGCTTGAGCGCGTCGAGCGCGTCCTCGAAGTGGTCGCCGTTCACGTTCAGGACGACCTTGGCATACATCTGGATCAGGCGCCGGTAACAGTCCCAGGCGAAGCGCGTGTCGGCGACAGCGGCGAGTCCCTCGACGCTTTCGTCGTTCAATCCGAGATTGAGGATCGTGTCCATCATTCCGGGCATCGAATACCTGGCGCCTGAACGAACGGAGACGAGCAAGGGATTTTCGCGACCGCCGAGCTCGCGCTTCATCCGTGTTTCGATCTGGTTGACTCCATCGAGCACCTGTGCCCAGAGACCGTCAGGAAGGGTCTGGTCGTTGGCGAGGAAGGCGCGGCACGCCTCGGTCGTGATTGTGAATCCTGGCGGAACCGGCAGACCCAGCAACGTCATTTCGGCCAGGTTCGCGCCCTTGCCGCCCAGCAGGTCGCGGTCGGCCCCGTTGCCCTGGTCGAAGCCCAATACCCAACTCGTCACTCTGTCCCCCTGTCGCGCGCGCGTCAATCGACCGTGAGATTCGCCATACTCGCGATCAGCCGTTTCACCCCGTGCCGCTTGAAGTCGATCGTCACTTCCTGGTCGTCACCCTTGTCGATGACATTGGTGACGACACCGTCGCCAAAGCGCGTGTGGAATACCGTCTGCCCAGGTGACACCGTCGTCCAGGTTGGAGCAATCGGCGCAGGTGAAGCGTCGAACAGACGTTTCGCGGCCGGCGCGCGCGTAGACGGCTTCGGCTGTGCGTTGAGCAGAACGTCTTCCGGGATCGCGGACAGGAACGATGACGGCAGGGAAGGTTCGAAACTCCCAAAGCGCGAACGCCGGAAGGCGTGCGTGAGATAGAGGCGCTGCTTGGCGCGCGTGATCCCGACGTAGAAGAGCCGCCGCTCCTCTTCGAGCATCGCGGGATTCTCCTGGATTGAGCGCTGGTGTGGCAGCAGGCCTTCCTCAACGCCAGTCAGGAACACAACCGCAAACTCCAGGCCTTTGACGGCGTGCAGTGTGATGAGCGTGACCTTGTCGGCCTCGTCGCCGACCGTGTCGGCATCCGAGACGAGCGCAACCTCGCTGAGGAAGGTGATCAGCCGCGTGTCGGGGTCTTCGTCGTCGTAGCGCTCCAGGTTCGCTCTGAACTGCAGCAGGTTCTCCCAGCGGTCGGCCATCTCCGGATCGCCCGACTCGAAGTATCCCTGATAACCTGTCGATTCCAGCGCCCGGTCGAACAGCTCCGACAGCGTGAGGTTCGGTTCCAACTCGCGCAGCGCGACCAGGTCGCGGTTGAACGCCTGGAACAGCTTCTGAGCGCGGGCATTGAGCACAGGACCACCTGGCTCTCCGACGGCGTCGAGGGCCGTTCCAAGTCCTGCCTGGTTGACCCGCGCCCAAGTTTCGAGGTCGGCCAGCGACTTGGCGCCGATCCCGTCTCCGATGGGAAACTCGGCGACGACCCGCTCAAAGGCGGACGTGTCGTCCGTGTTGGCGATCAGGCGCAAGAGCGCGAGGACATCCCTCACCTCCTTACGCTCGTAGAAGCGCGTGCCGCCGATCAACTGATACGGCATCCCAGCTCGGATCATCGCCTCTTCGATCGGCCGGCTCTGCCAGTTTGTGCGGTAGAGGACGGCGATGTCGCGCCCATGGTAGCCGTGAACGTTCGTCAGCCGTTGGATCTCGTCAACGACGAACCTGGCCTCAACCGCTTCGTCGAAGCACTCGTTAAGGATGATCTTGTCGCCGGCCTGGTTGGACGTTCGCAGCGCGCGGTCGATGCGCTGGACGTTCTCTCGGATGACCGAGTCGGCGGCCGACAAGATTTGTGGTGTCGAGCGGTAGTTCTCCTCCAGATGAATCTCGATCGCCTCCGGGTAGTCCTCCTTGAACGTCAGAATGTTGCGGATGTCAGCCGCCCGCCAGCCGTAGATCGACTGGTCCGGGTCGCCGACGACGCAAAGATTGCGATGAAACTGGCTCAGCTCCTTGACGAGCAGATACTGGATCCGGTTCGTGTCCTGATACTCGTCAACCAATACGTACTGATGGCGTTGCCGCAGAGCGTCGAGCGCGTCCGGCGATTCGCGCATCAGTTGAACAGT
>JBBECJ010000266.1:0-3296 GCA_040881885.1 Thermomicrobiales bacterium
GGCCGCGGCGGTTGGAGTGGTTGCTGCGAGACGCAGTCCTACTCGTCGACGGTCTCGACGTTCACAGCACGCCGGCGGGAGGGATCGCGCGGATCCGGCTCCTCGTCGAAGCTGACTTTCTGGCCTTCCTGCAGCATGTCAAAATCCGCGCTCAGGAGGGCCGAGCGATGGAAAAAGATGTCGTTGCGGCCAGACGTGCCGTCGGGCGTGATGAAGCCGAAGCCCTTGTCATCACGCAGGGTCTTGATGGTGCCGGTTGCCATGTCTCCGGAGTCCCTTCTGTCCGGACCGTACGTGTCCGGAATCGTGATGGGCCGAATGCCCAGCCGGAAGCGTACCAGCCGGGTCAAGCCACGACCGGTGATTTGCAATTCATAGCAACTCTGACACCACGAAAACGAGCCGCATCGTGGTATCGTTCCAGAATCGTCCCTGTCCTCACCTGGACGATACAACCAACGCGCCATCCCGAATCACCGTCGCGAACGCAGGATTCGCGACGCAAAGACAGCGCGTTTTGTTCCGGCGTCGCAGCCTGTGAGTTGCGATACTGATTTCCACCAAACAGGCACGTGGCATACGTACGCGTCGGACGGTGGTTGAGCGCTCGGTTTGGTCTGACTCCTGATTCAGGGTAGCCAGACAGCGAGTGTATGGTGGGAAACTCGGCAATCTGCTCTGGATGGAGAATTTCGTGTCCAAGATCTTGAAACACAGCATCCTGATCGTCTTCGTGATTGGCCCGCTGCTGGCGGCGACGTACGCGATGTACCTGCTCTGGCAGGACTGGATCGGCTGGCGAGAGCTGGCGCTCTTCTTTACGCTCTACATCCTGACCGGCCTGGGGATCACGGTCGGCTTCCACCGGCTGCTGACCCATCGCAGCTTCGAGGCGGTTCCGGTCATCAACGTCATCTTCCTGATCCTCGGCTCGATGGCGGTCCAGGGCCGCGCGATCGACTGGGCGGCCAACCATCTCAAGCACCACGCCCACTCCGATGAGGAAGGCGACCCGCACTCCCCGCTCGAAGGTTTCTTCCACGCGCATATCGGCTGGCTCTTCGTCGCCCCACCGGCTGAGCGCGAACGCTACTGCAAACGGCACATGGCTGATCCGGTCATCTCATTCGTTGACCGCACGTTCCTGATCTGGGTCGGGCTCGGCTTGCTGATCCCGTTCCTGCTGGGCGGTTGGATGGGGCTGCTCTGGGGTGGTTTCGTCCGGATCGCGGTCGTCAACCACGTCACCTGGGCCGTCAACTCGGTCTGCCACACCTTCGGCGACCGGCCCTTCGACATCAAGGACGAAAGCCGCAACAACTGGCTAGTCGGTCTGCTGGCCTTCGGCGAAGGCTGGCACCACAACCACCACGCCTTCCCGGCCATGGCCTACCACGGCATGTCGTGGCGTCAGTTCGACCTCTCGGCGGTCGTGATCCGCACGCTCTTCAAGCTCAAGCTGGTCTCAAACGTCAAGACCCCCTCGCCCCAGCTCGTCGAGCGCCGCCGCAAGGGCGCTGTCAAGGCCGCGCCAGCGATCGGGGATTAGCGCGGAAGTTGAAAGGAGAAAGTGCTAAGGAGAAAGGAGTTTGGCAGAAGAAAGCCAACCAACTCCTTCCTCCTTAGCACTTTCTCCTTTTTCCTCATCTGAAGACGCCGTGGAACGCGCGGTCCGGCAGGAAGCCGGAGGCGTTGGCGACACGGTTGTTGAAGTTGTAGATGGCGGCGGTCTGGATGATGTCGTAGATGTCCTCGTCGGGCAGGCCGTGGCCGCGCAGGGTGTCGATGTCGGCTTCGCTGCATTCGACAGAGTTGCGCGTGATCTTGACGGCGTAGTCCATGATCGCCCGTAGCCGGGCGTCGAGGCCAGCCCGGCGGTAGTCCTGGACCATCCGCTCGCTGAAGACCGGGTCACCTGTCAGGCGCCGCAACTCGGCGCCGTGGTTGGTGAGTCAGAGCATGCACCTGTTCTCGGCCGAGACGACGACGCCGATCATTTCGCGCTCGATCCTGCTCAGGCCGGACGGTCCCTTCTGGATATGCTCGTACAGCCCAAGCCAGCGCAGCATGTGCTCCGGCCGCCAGCTATGGCAGCGGACGACGTTGTTCGGCGCGCCAAGCTTCTCGCGCTGCAACGCCACCAGCTCGGCGACGCGCGGGTCGAGTTCGTCCTCGGCCGGCACCGGGAACCAGCTTATCTGTTCGATCGGCGTCCAGTCGTCGCGGGTGGGATCGTCTGCCATTCCCCATTCCTTTCGTTCGCGACCATCCTACCGGGGAACGGTGTCACGCGCGAAGGGCAGTGGGGAGAACGCCGACGTTTGAAAGGCCTGATCCGGCGCCAGCACGGGCCATGATCATGCGTCGGTATCCGGCGCGCGGTGCAGTGCGCAGCCGTGCTGGTAGTAGGGACACCAGTTGCAGAGCGGACCCTGCTTCGGCGTCCACTCATCGTCGGTGCAAATACCGCCGGCGAGACCCTTGATCGTCTGCCAGCCCTCGCGCACCTCCTGGCGGGATAGCTCGCTGCTGTCGTCAAACTCGCCGTTGGCCGCTGAAAGGAAGCTGACCGTGCTGACGACGCGCGGCTCCTGGAGCGCCCTGCCGACGCTGAGCCGGGCCGCGACGTTCTGGATCTCGTCCACCCAGCCGCGCTTGCCGGTCTTCCAGTCGACATGCTCAATCGCGCCGTCATCGTGCCGCAGGACGAGATCGACCCGCGCGTTGAGCATGAACGGCGGCTCGTCGGTCCGGCCGGGAAACGGGAACCCGTACGACTTCTCAACTGTCAGAACCGACTTACGCGTGTCGAACGACTCGACCGCGTTCTCGACCCAGTCGCCAACCACACGCACATCCTGGCGCCAGTGCTCATGGCTCGCGTAATCGTCAACCGACAGCCGTTCGGCAATACGCCGGTCGAGGCTATCGGGGAACGAACCACGGGCGCGAAGGTGGCTAAAGGCCAGCGCCAGAACGTTGTGCGTCACCCGCCCACGCGTCATCGCCGACGTGTCCACCAGCCGGCCGGCACGCCGGCGCACGAACTGGAGATAGTAGCGCTGCGGGCAGTCCTTGTAGATCTTGAGATGGTTCGGCCAGAATGACGGCGGCCCATCTCGACGCGCGACTGACATGCACGCCACCCCTCACGGCCTTGCGTCGGCAAAACCTGCCGTTACTCCTGTCCTAGACTGCGCTCACTCTAAAGCGTGGGCCACCTTTCGTCAACCAGCCCAGACGAGGGAACAGGTTACAGGGGACAGGGCACAAGAGTTCGATCACAAACGTCCAAC
>JBBECJ010000267.1:0-3280 GCA_040881885.1 Thermomicrobiales bacterium
CGCCGACAAACATCTCGACAAACTCGGAGCCGGAGATACTGAAGAACGGCACGCCCGCTTCACCAGCCACCGCCCGCGAGAGCAGCGTCTTGCCGGTGCCCGGCGGGCCGACCAGCAGGACACCGCGCGGGATCCTCGCGCCGAGAGCGGAGAACTTCTCAGGGTACTTGAGAAACTCGACGACCTCGGCCAACTCTTCCTTCGCCTCGTTGACGCCGGCCACATCCGCGAACGTCACGGTCGGCTTATTGCCGGTGAACAACCGCGCGCGGCTCTTGCCGAACGACATCGCCTGATTGTTGCTCCCCTGTGCCTGCCGCATCATGAAGACGACGATCCCGATCAGCAGTAGGAACGGCAGGAAGATTCCGAGCGCGCCAATCCATGCGCCCCAACTGCTCGACTTCTGAATATCGATCTCGACCTGGGTCGCGGTCAGCTCGTACTGTTCCAATTGCTGATAGATGTCGACGTCGGGCGGCAGCCGGAACGCCTCCGGACTGCGGTCGTCGCGATAGTGGACGGTGACCTGGCTCGAATCCTCGCGTTGCTCGAGGCGTTCGACGCTCCCCTGTTCAATCGCCTGGGCAACCGCGCCGAAATCAACCCGGCGCGGATCGCTGCCGCCCTGAGTGATCATGAACCAGACGGCGATGACGGCGATGATCAGGATGATCCAGACGAAGCCATTGCGAAGCAATTTATTGTCTGCCATGAGGTGTCCTCCGTGAGCGCCTCGCTGCCGTCTCCGGGGCACGATTCAGGAGCGCCGGCTGTCTGGAAGCGACGTACGTCGATTATAGCAGGTGCGACGCGGCTCTCCGGCGCGGAAATGATCACTCAGGACGCGAGCGCAACGGCGATATACGGCAGGTTCCTGAACCGTCGGCCGGCGTCCAGTCCGCAACCAACCACGAACTCGTCCGGAATCTCAAAGCCGAGGTAGTCGATGGCGACAGGAGCCACATCAGTTCGCGTCTTCTTCAGCAGCGCGACCACCCTAATGTCGCGGGGATTACGGCGCCGCAGGACGTCGAGCAGGTAGCTGAGCGTCAGGCCGCTGTCGACGATGTCTTCGACGATCAGCACCTCGCGCCCCTCGATCGCGGTGTCCAGGTCCTTCAGGATGCGCACGGCGCCGCTGGTACTGGTCGCAAGTCCGTAGCTCGAGACCGCCATGAACTCAACGTCAAGCTCGATATCCATCGCCCGGCTCAAGTCGGCCATGAAGACGTAGGCGCCGGTCAAGACACCGACCAGCAACGGTTTCCGGTTGCCGTAATACGCCGCTAGCTCGACGCCAAGCTCGGCGACGCGACGCTGGATCTGGGACTCGCTGAGAAGCACCCGTTCGATGCCGTCAGGTAGCCTCGGGCTGACATTCACTGTCACGCTGACCGTTCCTCCGCTCGAAGACAACCTCATCGCGCGTGACGCGCGCTACCACACCATACGGCAACTCGATCATCGCGCCAGTCCGGCCCGAGACCGCGTTCCGAACACTTTCGATCCGCTCAAACGACAGTTCGCGCTGGTTGTCGGGCATCAGCCGGCTCGCCGCCCAACGAATCACCCGTGTCGACACGGCCGGGTCCGCTGAGCGCAACGACGCCCGGTTCACCCTCGTCGCGTCACCGCGTTGGGTTGCGTTTGCCGAGGCAGCCTGGCTGGCGATCTCGTCTAGCGCGGCGGCGTCGCGGGCCGCCAGCGTCACCGAGCGAACAAGGGCAGGTTCGAATCCCGGAAACACCGTCCGCAAGACAGGCACGACATCGTGGCGAAGCGCATTGCGCCGGTAAGCGCGATGGGCGTTGGTCGGATCAGTCAACGGCGTGACGCCGGCCCAGCCTAGAACCTCCAGCAGTTCGTCGCGCGAGATGTCAAGCAATGGCCGATGCAGCTCGATCGTGCCCGCGATCGTCTCCATTCGTTGGCGTCGCGCCATTCCCGCCGCCGCCAGTCCCCCGGCGCCTCCCAGTAACCGCATCAGGATCGTTTCAACCTGGTCGTTGAGCGTGTGCGCCGTCACGACGGCGCCGACACCCAGGTCTCCTGCCACCCTGGCCAGCGACGCATAGCGCAAAATTCGCAAGCGTTCCTCGGGTGACGCTGTGGCGTCCGGCGCGTCGCCAGCCTGGATGCCAACGCGCACCGTCTGGACTCCGAACGAGCTCGCGAGGTCCTCGACGGCGTCCGCCTCGATCGCGCTATCAGGTCGCGTCTGGTGATTGACATGAACGACCACGAAAGGCGTGATGTCTCCACGCCGTAACGCGCTGCCGGCCAGCAACAGCAAGGCAGACGAATCGACGCCTCCCGAACAGGCCAGTAGCGGCCGATCCGGCCAGCCGTGGACGACCGCCCGATAGGCGGGTCGACCACGAATCCAGGCATCGCCAGCGTTCATGATGGCCGCTCCGTTGCGCAGTGTGGAATGGGCGAAATCAAACAAAAACGAGACCGCGCGCCGTCTCGGCGATCCAGCGGTCTCGTCAGGTGGGTGCCGGTGGACGGATTTGAACCATCGGCCAAGGGCTTATGAGTCCCCTGCTCTACCACTGAGCTACACCGGCGTTTGTAGCCCGACAATGATAGCGAATCGGCGCCTGGCAGGCAACGTCCGGCCAGCCGGCGCGGCTTGAGTACAATCACCGTACGCACTCGTCAGCGCGTTCTCGCGAGGATGACATCGACCTCCGATACGAACGAGGTGAGCATGGTTTCCGCCCCTCCAGACACGATCGAGTCACCGCTGCTGACTGGGCTCAATCCCGAGCAACGGCTGGCCGTCACGACCGCCGACGGTCCGGTCCTGATCGTCGCCGGTCCGGGTAGCGGCAAGACGCGTGTCCTGACAGTCCGGATCGCCTACCTGATCCAGGAGCGCGGAGTCGCGCCCTGGAACATCATGGCCGTCACCTTCACGAACAAGGCCGCGCGCGAGATGCGCGAACGCGTCGAACGGCTGGTTGGCGAACGCGCCAAATGGATCTCGCTCGGCACCTTCCACGCGTTTTGCGCCCGCGTCCTGCGCCAGCACGGCAGTGCGATCGAGATCGACCCCCGTTTCGTCATCTACGACGACGGCGACCAGATGAGCGCAGTCAAGCAGGCGATGGAGACGCTCGACATCAACACCAAAACGTTCTCGCCACGCGCCGTCCTCAGCACGATCTCGAAGGCCAAGAGCCACAACACCGGGCCGAGCGCCTACGCGCGTGAGGTCGAGAGTTACTTCGAGGAGATCGTCGCGCGGGTCTACCCCGTCTATCAGCAGACG
>JBBECJ010000268.1:0-3275 GCA_040881885.1 Thermomicrobiales bacterium
CGGTTCTAGGAAGAGCGGCGCTTGCGGCTGACCAGCGCGACGAGCGCGGCTACGGCGCCGAATACAGCGGTCACGACTGTTCGAGGACGTACAAGCGCTCGACGTTCGTTATGACCATTGGGTGGGGCCGGATCGCCGGCTGACTCCCGTCGCAGTCGCAACCACAGCTTGACCGTCTCGCCCATCGCGCGGAAGACGACGCTCGGACTGCCGCCGGACGACTCACCGGCAAATCGAGGGTAGTGGTTGACACCGACCTCGACGATTGTCGCTCCGCGCCGTTTAGCGCGCGCCAGCATCTCGGTATTGATCAGAGCGCCTGGCGTGGTCAGCTCGATCGAGTTGAGCAGGTCGGCGCGGTAGATCTTGAAGGCGCAATCGGTGTCACGCAGGTGGACGCCGAACAACAACCAGACGACCAGGCCAAACATTTTCCCGTAGAGACGGCGATAGAGAGGATCGCGCCGCTGGATGCGGTATCCGGCGACGATGTCGTAATAGGGGACGTACGGCAGAAGCGCGTTGATGTCGGCGATGTCGAACTGCCGGTCGGAATCCATGAACATGATGGAGTCGCCGGTCGCGACGCGGAATCCGGAAGTCAACGCGGCGCCGTAGCCACGATTGTGTGGATGATGGACGGCGTGGACGCAAGCGTGCCGGCTGGCGAGCGTGTCGATGATCGGTCCCGTCTCGTCCCGGCTGCCATCGTTGACGACGATGATCTCGATGTCGCGGATGAGGCGTGGCAGGACATCCAGCGCGCGCATGACGATCGCCTCGATATTCTCGGCTTCGTTGTGGGCCGGCAATACGAGCGAGAGCTTCCGATCCAGCATCTGTCCTCCGTGCCGCCTGATATGTGGACAGAGCAGGCGGTGTCTCGAATATGCAGACGGACAAACCCCGCGCACCGCCGAAGGCGGTCGCGGGGTCTCCAGCCTCGTCATGAGTATACGTAAGAAGCCGCCGGCAACGTCCTACTTGGGCATCTGTTTCAATGCCTCGAACGCCGGCCGGTTAGACCAGTCCGCGTTCAGAACGCCCCACGGACCTTTTTCGTCCTCAGGTCCAACGACCGTCGCGAAGTTCAGATTCCAGACGAACATGACGCCCATCCACGGCCAGTCTTGCTTGGCAATCTGGAACGCGCGGACCAGATAGTCGGCCTGCTCCTGATCGCTGTTCAGCACGCCGTACTCGTAACCCCCGGCCGGATTCGCCGTCGACCAACCGAATTCGGTCAACCAGATCTGCTTGTGGCCTTCTCCGTTGCGCTCCATGACGCCGCGCAGCTCCGCGACGCGCTGGAAGTAGAACGAGTTGTGGTTCGTCCAGTCTCCGGAATTCGGGTTGCCTGGCCACGAATGATCGGGGGGATTGCCGTTGCTGCCGGGGTGCGCGCCGAGCACGTCGTAGTATTGTCTGACCTCGCCGTTGTTGTGCGCGTAAACGCGTTCCAGGTAGAGGACATCATCGACCGCCAGCGACGATATGTCGACTCCGGTCGGTGTCAGGCCGCCGAACAGCACGATCGCGTTTGGATCGCCCGCTTTAACTCCGTTGTATCCAGCCTTGAGGATGTTGACGTAGCGGCCGACATCGACGTTTCCGCCAGTCTCGAACGCCAGGTTCTGCTCGTTCCAGATTTCGTAGGCGTCGATCTGTCCATTGAAGCGCGAGGCCATCGCTGTCATGAACGCCTGGAAAGGCTCGGTGTTGGCGGGTATGCCGTCCGTGCCGTCTCCGGTCGCCCAGAGCGGCGACTTGAGGACGCTGGCGAGGATACGGACGTTGTTGGCGCGAGCTTGGCTGACCAACCGGTCGATGTGGTCGAAGGTGTACTGGCCCTGAGCAGCCTCGGCGTCGCGCCAGCCGACCTGGATCCGAATCCAGCCGAAGCCGGCCTCGTTAATCTTGTCGAGCGTCTGCTGGTGGAATGAGTACGCCTGTTCGTCGCCACGCCAGGCGATGTTGAAGCCATAGCCGGCGTGAGGCCCGAAGCGCAGGCCCGTTGTCGGATCGGCCGGTGGCATCTCGCGCGGCTGCCGGGCAAGTGCCGCCTCGGGCGCGCCGTGCTGCGCCAGGTACTCTGCCCCGAGCAGGCCGAGCAGGAACTCGTACTGTGTCCCCTTGTGTTCCGGGTGCCATTCGAAGCGCGTGCGCTCAAAGTACTGGACGGTATACATCTCGCCGTCACCGGCGGGCGGCTGCTCGTTGCGCTCCTGGAACTCCTCGGAGATGGCATAGCCGAAGTTCGTAAGGCCACCGTTGTTGTTCCAGTAAGCGCGGAAGCCAAAGCATAGGCGGTGGCCGGTTGGTTCATGGACATCACAGTTGGCGTCCGGTTCAACATCGAGCGGCTGGAATGGAGACTCGTTCATCCGGCCGTCGGTGCGGATCGCTCCGAGACGCTGGAGGAGAACCTCGTACTCGGTCCCGGCATGCTCCGGATGGAACTCGAAGATCGCCCGCTCGAAGTATTGCTTGTAGAGCCCGTTCTCGAAAAAGACGCCGGTGATTGGATAACCGAAGACGTACAGACCGCCTTGCGTTTCCCAGTATTCGCGGAACGGACCCTGGACCCAGAATCCGGTTTGGTCGAAGTAGTGCGGCATCCGCAGCTCGTTGCTGGGTTCGTATTGGGCTTGAGCGTCGAGCGGTTGAGTGAAAATAGAACCCATCAAGGCGATGGCGATCGCGAACGTCATGGCTCCGCGCAGCACGAGCGCGCATTTGTTGGACAGCATGCAACCCCTTTGATCGGTACACCCTATCGATTGTTTGACCGGTTCCCGGCCGGTGAGTACTAGAGCGTACCAATCTAAGGCGGATCGCGCATAGCTGGATCGGACTGCCGAGGGAGTATTACGGTACTAATTGGAGCCGGATTGCCCCCAATTCGACGACGTCACCTGGCCGCAGACCGGTCGGGACATGAATCTGCGAACCGTTGACGAAGGTGCCGTTCGTGCTGTGCAGATCGGTGACCCACCAGCGGTCCTCCTCCCATGTCAACTGCGCGTGCTCGGACGAAACGAAGGTGCTGTCGATCACGATCGTCGCTCTCGGGTGACGGCCGATGACTGTCACCGGTTCAAGATCAAACACCTCACCGCGCCGAAGGTCCGAGTCGCCGGGGTCGGCGACGAGTATCGCGCCTTGGATGTCACGAGCGTAGTTGCCTGACTCCCCGCGGCTGGCGACTACGCGCAGCTCGCGGGAGATGACGCGGATCACTTGAAAGACGAAGAAGTAGAGCAGGAAGATGAAGA
>JBBECJ010000269.1:0-3273 GCA_040881885.1 Thermomicrobiales bacterium
TCGGCTGAACGCCGATCCCATTGTCGGACGGACACATGGGTCCGTCCCTACGCATTGTATGTTCATCCCTGATTGGCGCGGTCGAGCCATTGTTCGAAGAGACTGCGGATGGTGTCGTCGGGGAGGTCGAGGGTGGCGTCGCCGACGGTGAGCTCGAGCGTTTGCCAAGCGGGGATGGGGCTGTCGCGCAGGTTTCTGGTGATGAAAACGCCGGTCTCGGCGGCGAGGGCGGTAGCGGTTTCAATGAGGCGTTCGTGGTCGGCGCGCAGGTAGACGTGCAGCATGTTGGTGTGCGGCGGGTCGGGGACGAGCTCGACGCTAGGCAGATCGCGGAGGGTGGCGGCGATGCTGATGGCCTTGGCGTGGTAGTCGGCCATCCGGTCGAGCCGCAGGTCGAGGCCGGCCTGGGCGGTCAGGATGTACGGGTAGCTGCGGCTGAGCCTGCCGCCGTGGCGGTGCTGCCAGAGGCGGGCTTCGTCGATGAGGGCGGCCGAGCCGGCCAGGGCCGAGCCGGTCAGGCCACCGATGATCTTGTAGAACGAAACGTAGACGCTGTCGAAGAGGGCGCAGATCTCGGAGTAGTCGCGGCCGTAGAACGGCTGGCACTCCCAGAGGCGTGCGCCGTCCATGTGGATTGGGATCGAGCGGGAGCGCGCCCATGCGGAGGTCGCGACGAGATCGTCCCAGGCTGGGAGCTGGCCGCCGATTTCGCGTTGAGGCAGTTCCAGCAGCAGCGTGCCGATCGGTTCGGGGATGGCTTGCAGGTCTTCGAGCGTCAGCACCCGATTGGGCGATCCGACGCGGATACCGCGAATGCCGTGCAGGATCTCGTAGGCGTGGTGCTCGAACGCGTCGAGGTGGTTGCGCGGGTGCATCGCAACGGTCGGGATGCCGGAACGGGTGGTCGAGATGCGGAGCGCGATCTGCTGGGCCATCGTGCCGCTGGGGAGGAAGATGGCGGCTTCCTTGCCGAGCAGGCTGGCAACGCGGGCTTCGAAGGTCTCAATGATGTCGCCCTTGCCGTACATGTCGGGTTGGGCGTCGTCATCGAGCATGGCGGCGGTGTCGAGTAGGGTCTGTTTGGGCGAGCGCGGGTAGTGGTGGATGAGAAAGCGGTCGCAGTTGCGGTAGACGCGTTCGATTTCCTGCTGGTCCATTGGGCCTCCGTGAAGCGTGATGGGTAATGCGTGATGCTTACGGTAGCACAGGTATCGTGGGCAGGGGCAGATTGGCTGGGACGTCGGAGGGAATGCCGCTCTCGCTCCACCTGTAACTGTATCGAGCCAAATGGCGCGTTCTTGATGTATGGGATCGGCTTCCAGGCGCAGCGCAGTCGCGCGTCTGGAAGCGCATGCAGACGCTCACAAATCGGAACCTAATTCAGTCGCCGGTGCGGAAGCCGAATCGTCATGTGGGAAATCCCAACTAGCTGGGCTGCTTGAATTCCGAAACCGCGAATTGGTCCAGAAGTTGTCGAGAGGTCGATTGTTGGGCTGGTCCCGTCACGTGCGCATTCCCAGCAGCCAATTCGACTTCTGGATTACCTGGATGCGAGTCGGCGGCTACCGGGATGAGAAGGGTAACCTCGGCTTCCAGCGCGTTCCGCCGTTGCATCCCTCACGGTAGGCCCGCCATCCTGCGCCTCCCACCGATTGTTCCCATCGATAGCGTGTAGCGCGGTCGATTCCATGACGCTGAATCACTATCGATGGCGATCCCAGCATTGTTCTCCCCGGTGTTCTTGGTCGCCATTCCGTCTGCGCGGAATCGGCGAATCCGAACTGACTCGCTTGACGTCACATCGCGGGGTAGTCTTCGGACCTCCTAACCGGACATCAGGGAGTGGATGACGGCACAACGCGCGGTGAACGTTTCGAAACGGAACACTGAACCACGGTTTACCGGAAGGCGAATAGTCGCTCTTTGACGGTGAGCCTGAGGGGTCCTGCACGTCAATCGTGATGCTCCGCGTGACCCGACGAACCATTGGCACGAGTCTGTCACGTTGTCATCCCCGGCTGCAATACGGCTGTTAGGCGTCGCCGCCTATCGTTACGCAATGGAGTGGATAGCTGAAACGGAGGCAGCCAATTGCAGCGCCGGAGCGTAGTCGTCGCCATCGCGATGATCCGCTTCATCGGTCGAGAAACTGACTCGCCAGCATCGCCCTCCATGCAGCCAGCGGCGAGCCGTCGATGGCACTAATCGTCGCGGCCGAATATCCGAAGCCGAAATCGCCGTGATGACGAAATCCGGCACGCAAGAGGAGCATCCTGGACTGCTCCTTTCCTTTCTCGACTGCTGGCGGGCATCTGGTCATCCCAACCAGAAACGGGGACAGAGTATGCGTCAGACCGTCACTCATATCAACCGAACGCTCCGTGCCGCGACGCGAACTGCAGTCTTCTTTCTCAAGGTGCTGCCGATGCTGCCGTCGGGGCCGCTCAACCGAGTCACGCCGCGTCCGATCGTTGAACGGCTGTCGTATCCGACCTGTGGAGGGCACGCAGATGGCGATGTCTACCGGCCGACCACTGCGGGCCCGCATCCGGGCATGGTCGTCTGTCTCGGCGTCGTGCCATTCGGCGTCGATCATCCGCAGGTGCCGCGTCTCGGCGAGGCGCTGGCGCGCTCGGGGTATGCGGGTCTGCTGTACTGGTCGCCGGCGATGCGCGACCTGCGGCTCGACCCGGAAGACATCGACAACATCGCCCTGGCCTACGACCGGCTGCTCCGGGAACCGTGGATTGACGCCGAACGGAGCGGCCTGCTTGGGACCTGCGTCGGCGCGTCGTTCGCGCTGATGGCGGCGGCGCATCCTCTCATTCGTGATCGAGTCAACTTCGTCGGCGCGTTTGCTCCCTACGCATCGATGCGGTCGCTCGCTGTAGGCATCGCCAGTTCGACGCGATCCACACTGCAAGGTCGCGATCACTGGCAGGTCGATCCGCTAACCCGCGAGGTCTACGTTCATTCGCTGACCGCGACGCTGGAACCCGGCGATGCCGAACGGCTGAGATGCGAATTGACCGGCGATCGTGGCTCGGACAACCAAGATGGACTCTCCGAGAATGCACAACTGATCCGGCCGCTGCTGGGAACGCTGCGGCCGGATGAAGCGGAGGTCGCGTTCCGAGCGCTGCCCGGAGAGATGCAGGAGCGGCTGGCACGCCTGTCGCCGATGACGTGTCTGGACGACATCCATGCGCCGCTGATCATGATCGGACACGACCGCGATGATCTGGTCATTCCGGTCGAAGAGTCCAGACGACT
>JBBECJ010000270.1:0-3241 GCA_040881885.1 Thermomicrobiales bacterium
CGGTTGTCTGGCCGCGCTGTCTGGACGGCGAAGGTCCGGCGCCCGCCAGCATCATCCTCAAGATGTCGAACCCGATCGGTCAGGGGCGGCTCTGGGAGCGTTTGCTGGCCGGCTTCGCCGACGCGCTGACTGTCTATATCTCGGTTGGCGATCTGCGCAAGGAGTTCGCGCCGGTCGGCCAGCCGCTGTCGTGGGAACGGACGGCGACCGATGTGACGCGGGCAGTCCGCGAGCGGCGCGACCTGGCCTCGGCCCGGCGCGTGGTTGTCTCGCTCGGTCTGAGCGGCGCGCTGTTGATCGAGCGCGACGGCCCGAGCCGGCTGATCTTCGACCCGCTCCATCAGGAAGGAGACTGGGAGGGCGCGCGGCCCGGAATGTCCTCCGGCCTTGGCACCTGCATCGCCGCAGCGTTGGCGCTGGAGGCGTCGCGCGCCGAGACGCCGGACTGGGCGCGCGCGATCCAGGCCGGTCTGGAGGCGGGGCGCGCGCTGCACGAGGGCCGCTTCGTCCGGCCGGAGAGTCCGAGCGACGACGGGCTCATCTTCCCGGCCGCGATAGTGGCGAGGGTGCTCTGGGACGGCGGCGACTCCTGCTTCCAGACGGTTGAGGCGCCAGACGCCGAGGAGTGGCACATCTTCGCGTCGGCCTTCGCCGAGAGCCATCGCACGCTGGCCGAGCGGATCGTCATCGAGGGCGACATCGCCGCCTGTCGGGGTGTGCCGGTCGAGCGGATCGGAGGCTGGTCATCGATCGACCGGACCGAGATCGAGAGCATGCGCTCGGTCCGTAACATCATCCGCGAGTTTCTCCAGGAGCGCCGCGGCCGCCCGCTCTCGCTGGCCGTTTTCGGGCCGCCGGGATCGGGCAAGTCGTTCGCGATCAAGCAGATGGCGCGCGAGTGGATGAGCGCTGGGACGCGGATGGCCGTCCTCGAGTTCAACCTCTCGCAGTTCGGCGCGGCGGGCGCGTTGCCGGCCGCCCTCCAACGCGTGCGCGACTGCGCCGTCGAAGGCACGCTGCCGCTCGTCTTCTGGGACGAGTTCGACACCAGCCTGGCCGGCCGTGAGCTGGGCTGGATGGCGCATTTCCTGGCGCCGATGCAGGACGGCGCGTTCATCGAGGACGGCATCATCCGCCCGATCGGCCCGGCCATCTTCATCTTCGCCGGCGGGACGCACGCGACGATGGCCAGCTTCAAGGCGCGCGCCGTCGAAATCCCCGGCGCGAAGGCAACCGACTTTCTCAGCCGCCTGCGCGGCTACGTCGATATCCTCGGTCCGAACCCGCGCGACAGCAGCGACCGCACCTTCGTCCTGCGCCGCGCGCTGTTGCTGCGGGCGCTGTTGCGGCTGCGGGCGCCCGGTCTGCTGAACGGCGAACGGCTCGACATCGACCCAGGAGTCCTGCGCGGCTTCCTGGATGTGACGACCTACGTCCACGGCGCCCGTTCGATGGAGTCGATCGTCGATATGAGCGCCCTCTCGGGCCGCCTGCGCTACGAACGTTCCGCGCTGCCGCCACGCCACCAGCTCGGCCTGCACGTCGACCCCGACGAGTTCCTCGCCCTCGTCCACGCCCAGGATTGGCGGCCGGCGTCTGGTTGACGCGCTCCCTGGGCAGGGGAGATCGCGTTGGTCAGACCGTCAGGTTCCTGACGAAGGTCGCGAGGTCGTCGTTGCCCTGAACCTCGATCCGGGGGAGTGAGAGTGGCGCGTCGTTCACATGCATCAGATATGACCGGCAGGTGAAGTCGAGCGTAAAGCCACAGGCGCCGACGACGCGTTCGACGGTCTCGTCCCGGTCGCCGAAGGGATACGCGAATGTCTGGATCGGGGCGCCAAGCTCATCTTGAATCACGCGGCGCGATTGTGCCGCTTCATGCGCGACAGCGCGTGGGGAGAGGCCAGTGAGTGGTGGATGCGTGACCGAGTGCGCGCCAATCGTCACTCCGGCGGCCTGGAGTTCACGGAGCGCGTCCCAGCCAAGCAGCGGCAACTCCTCGCCCAGCCTGCGGTCCCACTCGTTGGTCCCGCCGGCGCAGCCGCTGACCACGAACAGGATCGCGCCGAATCCGTAGCGCCGCAACAGCGGCCAGGCGTGCTCAGCGAAATCGACGTAGCCGTCGTCGAACGTCAGTAGCACTCGCCGCCCGGGCAGCGGACGGCGCGACTCGATTGACTGTGTCAGCTCGTCCACGCTCACGCTCTGGTAACCGGCCTCACGCAGGTAGGCGAGCTGCTCCTCGAATGCGTCCGGTGTGACCCGGTAACGCGCCGTATTGCTCGCGCCGGTCGGCGACACCCGGTGGTACATCAGGACAGGCATGCGTCCGTCATCCCCGGCGAGTGGGGCCGGCGAGACATCTGGCTCCGGCCTCGTGGATAGACTCGACGGCTGAGACGAGGTTGCTGAGGTGGTCAGGCAGCGTGGCATCGTCCGATTGAAGGGTAACATGGTCAGTTCACGGTATGGTGACCGGCTCAGCCCGCAGCGCCATCGCGCAGAAGTGCTCGTGCAGGCGCGTGTCGGGGGTCAGCTCGGGGTGAAAGGCGGTCGCGAGGATGTTGCCGGCGCTGACGGCGATCACGTTGCCCTGGCTGTCGGTGGCTTCGATGGTGACGCCGGGGCCGACGCGCGAGACGATCGGAGCGCGGATGAAGACCGCCCGCAGATCGGGGATGCCGAGGTTCGGGAGGGCGACATCCTCCTCGAAGGAGTGCAGTTGCGAACCGTAGGCGTTGCGCTCGACATCGATATCCAGCAGGCCGAGCAGTGGCTGCTCGCGGCCAACCTCGACAGCCAGCAGGATCATCCCGGCGCAGGTGCCCCAGATCGCGCCGCCGTTGTGGGCAAAGCGGCGGATGGCGCTGTCCAAGTCATACTTGACCATCAGCTTGCCGATGACGGTGCTCTCGCCGCCGGGGATGATCAGGCCGTCGAGGCCGTCGAGGTGCTCGGGTAGGCGCACCTGCCGCGTGCTGACGCCAAGCCGCGCCAGCGCCTGCTGGTGCTCGATGAACGCGCCCTGGAGGGCGAGGACGCCGATTGTCGGGGTGCGTGTCTCCATCGTGGGAATCTCCTGGATGAATCCCCCGCGTAGGGGCGATCGTCGCAATGTCGTCTTCTGTCCCTGCCGCGACGCGCTGGGCGGGGAGCAGGGCGACATTGCGATGCATACGTTCCACCATAACATAACGAGGAGGTGTGGCGGGGTTGCGGTAGGCTGTGCGCCTGCATTGTG
>JBBECJ010000271.1:0-1044 GCA_040881885.1 Thermomicrobiales bacterium
GATGAAGATGAAGGGATCTGATATGGGCTCCGAAGCACAATTGATCCTCTCCGATCTGCGCGCCAGCCGCCGGCAGGTGTTCGCGGAACTGGCCGGGCTGCCGGAAGAGCGGCTGAACGTTCCGGCGCCGTGGGGTGGGCGCGAGTTTGACGCGCGCTTCATCCTGTTGCGTTACGCCGACCATGAGGAGGAGCACGCGCTCCAGGTCCGGAAGACGCTCGACGGCTTCGGCTGGCGGCAGACGGAAGCGCAGCAGATCCTTGGCGCGGCCCAGGTCACGCGCGGCGACCTCTACGGCGCGCTGCTCGGCCTGACCGACGCCGACCTGGACCTGGCGCCAGCCGGCGAGTGGCCCTTGCGGCTGACGCTCTGGCACATCGCCCAGTCCGAGCGCACCTACCGGGCCGCGACAGGCTGGGCCGCCGAACTCCACCGCGCCGGGCGGGAGTGGGAACCCAACGAGCGGCCTGAGCAGATCGCCGAGGATGGCGACTTCGCGACGTTCATCGGTCATCTCGACAAGGAACGCGAGGAACTGCTGGAGCAACTGACCGGAATCGAGGATGAGGCGATGACCGCGCCGACGGTCTGGGCCGAGATTCGAGTCGATGTCCGCTTCCGGTTGATGCGCGTCGCGCACCACGAGCGCGAGCATACAGCCCACATCCTCAAGTGGCGCGGGCAGGTCGGCCGGCCGTTGACCGACCCCCAGCGGCTGCTCGCCAACGCCTGGCGCGCGCGCGGCGTCCTCGAAGGTCATCTCGTCGGCCTGCCCGACGACCTCCTCGACCGCGAACCGGCCAACGGCGACGCCACGATACGCGCGCTGCTGGCACACGTCCAGCGGACTGAGAACATCCTGAAAGGCCGAGCGTTGGGTCAGGCGTGATACGCCATTTGGCCGCATGTGAACCTCCACGACGCGCAGGCGTGTCTCGGCCGTCGCGATGCACCTTGCCGGCGCGACAATTGTCGTCGGACTGCTAACGACTTTGGCCCGCGTGAAGCATGCGTAGCGAGTGAAAAGGAGAAAGTGGGTGGGGG
>JBBECJ010000271.1:1054-3230 GCA_040881885.1 Thermomicrobiales bacterium
AGAAAGGAGCTGACTGGGATTCTGTCCCGTAGCTCCTTTCTCCCCAGCACTTTCTCCTTTTCACTCGCTACGCTCCGGCGTAGTGCCGCTCGTGTGCGCGGTCCTCGCGGCTGGCCCAGCGGAAGAAGACGATCGTGACGGCGGCCAGGTAGATCGTGCTGGTCCCGATCCACATGATCATTCCGCCGAGCTGCTGGTCGGCCACGATCGAGAGTCCGAAGACGCGTCCGGCGTCGGCGTAGGTGGGATAGATGCCGTCGTCCGCGAAGGTGATGAACGCGCCGACGATCTGCCCCGGAATCGTCTGGACAAAAAGGTAAACCATCGCAACGGCCGGGGCGGCCTTGCCGAGTTCGTGGCTGGGCGCCAGGACCGGCCACCACGAGATCATCGCCACCAGCAGCAGGAACGTGTGGGCCGCGATGTGGATCGGCAGGTATTGCAGCGAGAGATCGTAGACGGCCGGAACGTGATAGATCGAGTAGGGCAGGTGGAACAGCACGAACGCCAGCACCGGCAGCGTCAGCACCCGCCAGACGCGCCAGAGCCTGCCGCCAAACGCGCGCGTCACCGGCGCGTACATCCAGTCCGGGATGCCGAGCAGCAGCAGGACCGGCGCGGCGATCGTCAACATGACGTGCTGGAGCATGTGAAAGCTGAGCAAATAGTCGTCCGCCAGCACGCCAATCGGCGACATCAGCGCCAGCACGATCGTCGCCAGCCCGGCCGCGAAGCTGATCCGTCGCGCGCGCGAGATTGGCTCAACGCCATCGCCTGTGCTTCGTCCGGCCCTGCGGAAGTAGTACCAGGCGGCGGCCGTCACGCCGAAGGCGACGCCGGGGTCAGCCGCCCAGCTCCAGATCGAAACGTCGGCGTCGGTCTGAAGCAGCGGCAACAGCGGCACGAGCATTGGGGAACCACCTGTGTCACGCCCTGGCGGACGCGCCGCGACAGGGAAAGCCGGCGGGGCAGCGCGCCGCGCCGGCGGGAAACGGTTAGAAGCGGGTGAAGAGGGCGGTCAACGACAAAACGACTGCTCCACCGGCAAGCAGACCCATCCCAAAGATCCAGGTCAGCAGCCGGTTATCAAACTTGAGGTGCATGTAGTATCCGACAACGATCGTGAACTTCAGCACCGAGAGGGCGATCAGGATGTAGACGAGGACGCTCGCGAGCGCCCCGATGTAGTAGGTCGCGACCTCGGTCGCGGTGATGATCGCCAGGATCGCGGCAATCAGCACATACTGCATCGCGCCTGGGTGAGCATGCTCGTCAGAGTGATCCTGGTTCTGCGTCGCCATTCGCGGGTCTCCTTCAGCTTTCAGCCGTCAGAAATCAGCCATCAGCCAGTTGGTTCGTTCGGTCAGTCTCGTTCGCTACCCCATCAGACCACCGGCTGAAAGCTGATGGCTAATAGCTGACGGCTAATACGGCAACAGATAGACGAGCGTGAAGATCACGATCCAGACGATATCGACGAAGTGCCAGTAAAGTCCGGCGATCTCGACGTTCAGGCTGTTGCGCTGCGTCACCAACCCACGCTTGAACGAGGCGATGAAGAGCGAGAACAGCCAGACGACGCCGAGCGCGACATGCGTGCCGTGGAAACCGGTCAAGGTGAAGAAGGACGAGCCGAACAGGTTGCGCGAGAGCGTCAGCCCCTCGTGATTGAACTCGTAGAACTCGTAGATCTGGCCGCCGAGGAAGATCAGACCCAGCAGGCCGGTCGCCAGCGTCCAGATCCGGAACTGGCGCAGGTTGCCGCGCTGAATCCCGGCCAGCGCCAGCACCATCGCCAGCGAGCTCATCAGCAGTACAAAGCTCGAGACGGAGGTGAACGGGATGTTGATCAGATCATCCGGGTACGGCCCGACGACACTACGGTTCTTCGAGATCATGTAGGCCGAGATCAGCGATCCGAAGAACATGCAGTCGGACGCGAGGAAGACCCACATCGCGATCTTCCGGCTGTCGATGCCGGTGCTTGTTGGATGCTCCATCACCCCGTGATCAGCAGCCATGCCTGTTGTTCCCTCCGGTATAGCTGTCAGCTTTCAGCCGTCAGCTATGAGCTATGAGCCTGTTGGCTCGTCTCCAATAACCGTTGCTGTTCCGAGTTGAACTGTCAACCACCAGGCTGATCGCTCATGGCTCATAGCTCTCGGCTAGTCCCCTG
>JBBECJ010000272.1:0-3202 GCA_040881885.1 Thermomicrobiales bacterium
CCTCGGTCGGCGCAACCATCAGCCAGGGGACGAAATGCGTCCGCAGAATCTCGTCATATGGCCGTCCGGCGGCGTGACAATGTCGCTTGAGGACCTCCAGCCGCGCCAGGATCTGCTCGACACCCTCCATCAGGTCGCGCGTGAACGGGCTCTCCGGCCGGAAGAGATCGCCGAAGTTGCAGGCGTCGGCGTAGCGCGCGACTTGCCGCAGCGTCACCTGTTCACCGCCGCCGGCGATCATCAACGGCGGGGCCGGCTGCTGGATCGGCTTCGGGTCGATCCGGACATCCTCGATCGCGTAGTGCTTGCCGCTGTACGAGAACGGCTCGCCACGCCAGAGTCCCTGGACGATCTCAACCGCCTCCGCCAGCTTCGCCTGGCGCGCCTTGACGCTCTCGAACGGCTTCCCGAGCGCCGCGAACTCCGGCACGGCCCAACCGATGCCGAGACCAAGCATGAAGCGTCCTCGGCTGAGGTTGTCCAGGTCGCTTGACATCCGCGCGACAAGCGTCGGGTGCCGGTACGGCTCGCAGACGACGACCGAGCCGAGCATCACCCGCTCGGACGCGACCGCCAGACCGGCCAGCCCGATCCACGGGTCGGGGCTGAAGGATGGGTGATCGTGGAGAAATAGCCCGTCGTAGCCGAGCGAGTCGATCAGCCTGCCGGCGTCCATCAGGACCGCCAACGGATCGTCATGCAGTGTCACGTCGAGCTGCGTCGTCCGCCGCCGCATCGCCGCGACCTGGACCCCGAAGCGAACGCCCTCATCAGCCTTCGCGACCCACGGATGTCGTGCCATGCTCGCTGCCTCTCACTCGTTTGCTGACATCGGATGTGACCCTCGTGCTGCGATTTTGACTTTCCTGCCGTGCAGATCGGCTAGGCGGGCCGTTCCGGCACATAACGCATCAGCACCACGCCCGATGGAAACGGTCACGACTCAACCAGGCGCAGGTTGACGCGCTGGCCGTCGGGGAACACCTTCTTGCCACTGCCCAGTACGACCGGGTAGACGAGCAGACTATACTCGTCCACCAGATCGTGCTGAGTCAGCATATGCACCAGCGCGCTGCTGCCGTCGACGTAGATGTCCTTCCCCGGCTGCGCTTTCAGCTCGCGCACTTCATCGACCACATTGCCGGTGATCAGGGTCGAGTTGCGCCAGGCCGAAGCGTCGGCCAGGGTGGTGGAGACCACGTACTTCGGCATCGCATTCAGCAGATCGACTAACTCGTCGCCAGACATCGGTTCGAACGCGCCGCCGTGGATCTGCCAGGTTTTGCGACCCAGGAGAAACGCACCACTCTGGCCGATCGCCTCGCCGAAGTGCGCGCCGATGTCGTCATGCCAGTACGGGTGTGTCCACCCGCCGTGGACGAAGCCGCCCTCCGTGTCTTCATCTTCGCCGCCCGGCGCCTGCATCACCCCATCCAACAACACGAATTCAGACACGACCAGCCTGCGCATCACAGTCCTCCCCTGACGCTACACGCGACGGCCACGATCGCCGCCAAAACGAGTAGTCGCCCGTCACACCCAAAGTCCACACCGGCGCCGCTTGATGCTTCCCACACGACACGACAACCGCGGTACGACTGCTTCGCGGAGCATGTTGCCACAGATGTCGAGATCAATCTTCGGCTGCAAGGAGACCAACGGTGCGCTCGGCAACGAGAGTCGGCCGACGCAAGAATCCGACATCCCAATGTGTCCCGATGGCGCGACTCGAACACTGGGAGACCAGGATGTCGTGCTTCGTCAGAGACCTACCGGCTGAACAGCCATCCGGTTTAGCCCTTGACGAATCGGCGCGTTTTCGGTTCCCTTGTGCGGGTGATCTTATGCGCCCAGGTTTGCATAGATTTCTATGCGCATCGCGCGATTTCGACGCGATTTCGAGGGGATCCGGCATCGGATGCACCTGTTCATGCTCGGCGCGAGCCACGAACGCGCGCCGCTTGCCATCCGCGAGCGGCTGGCCTTCAATGGCGACGATCTGACCTCCGGTCTCCAGGCACTCTCAACTATCGCCCACGAGGGCGTCATCCTCTCCACCTGTAGCCGGACCGAGATTTACGCCCTCTTCGACGACCCCGCCGGCCGCCAGCAGTTGCGCGACCTGATCTGCGCGACGCGGGGCGTCGAGCCCCGGTTGCTGGAACAGGCCAGCCATGAGCGCGAGGGGCGTGACGCGATCCAGCACCTGCTGCGTGTCGCCAGCGGCCTCGACTCGGTTATTCTCGGTGAACCGCAGATCCTGAGCCAGGTCCAACTCGCGCTCGGCGCTGCCCGCGAGGCGAATGTCGCCGGTCCGGTGCTGACTCGGCTTTGCCACGAGGCACTGAGGACCGGCAAGCTGGCCCGGACCCGGACCGGCATCGCCCGCAATCGACTCTCGATCGCCCACGCCGGTGTTGACCTGGCTGCGCGTTGGCTGGACGGCCTGCTGGGCCGTCGGGTTGTCGTCGTCGGCGCTGGTGAGATCGGCGGACTGACCGCCCGGATCCTGCGCAACACCAAGGTCGATGATCTCGTCATCGCCAACCGCACGTTGGCCCGAGCCGAGGCGCTGGCCGCCGACACCAGAGGACGGGCCGTCCCGCTCGACGCCCTGCGGAGCGAGATCGCCGGCGCCGACGCCGTTTTCGTCGCGACGATGGCCACTGGCTACCTGCTCGACCTGGCGCTGATCGGCGAACGCGTCCAGCCGTTGATTGCCGTCGATCTCTCCGTCCCTCGCGCGATCGACCCTGAGACGGCCCAGCACCCGCTCGTGCGCCTCTTCACGGTCGATGACCTCGAAGAGGTCACCGCGTCCCAACGCGAGATGTACCACCACGAGGTCAGCCAGGCCGAAGCGTTCGTCGTCGGCGCAACCGACGCGTTTTGCGACTGGTGGCGAGAGCGAGATGTCGTCCCAACCATCGCCGCCCTCCGCGATCGCGCCGAAGCGATCCGTGCGAGCGAAGTTCAGCGCGCGTTACGACGCCTCCACCATCTCTCCGACCGCGATCGCAAGCAGGTCGAAGCGCTCTCGTCCGCGATCGTCAACAAGCTGCTCCACGAGCCGATCACCGGCCTGAAAGCCGAAACATTGCACGGCTCGCACGAGATTGACGCGCTTGCGATCCGGCGGCTGTTTGGAGTCGGCCCTCACCCCCCAGCCCCCTCTCCCAATGCTGGGAGTGGGGGAGTCGAG
>JBBECJ010000273.1:0-3168 GCA_040881885.1 Thermomicrobiales bacterium
ATGCTTTCATTCGCTCGATCACTACGCTTTGTTGCCGCCGCCGGCCTCGGCCTGACGCTGCTGGCTGGTGGATGCAGCTTCGAGGACTTCTTCGCGGGCGACTTTGAGGTCGATGATGGCACGAGCGCGCCGCAGAGCACGGCGCTGCCGACGATGACGCCGTGGACGTATTCGACTCCGACATCGACACCGCCGCCAACCCACACGCCGTGGATCTACGTCCCGGCGACGCCGACTCCCGCGGCAACCGCCACGCCGACGCGGACTCCGACGCCGACGCGAACACCGTCGCCAACTCCCTCGCCGACGCCGACACCGGTTGTGAACCTGCTTGATTTCCTGCCGTCGGAGGACGACGTGCCGGATGACATGCGGCTGGAGCGCGAGGAGGCGACGCTGACGGCGGAGCAGGTGGCGGATGAGGTTGGCGAACCGACTGAGTACCTGCGTCTGCTGGACGAGTGGGACTTCCGTGGTGGGTCGCTGCGCGAGTACCAGTTGCCGTCGCCGGGCATTGGCGATTTCCTGAGCGAGCTGCTCGGGCTGGAGGCACGCGGGCTGGAGTTCGGCTCGGGCGCCGACGCGCTGGCGGCGATCAAGTACCAGCGCGATTTCGCGCGCGAGCGGCCGGGCTGGAACCTGGACGACGCCGATGTCGAGCATCTTGGCGACGCGTCCTTCGCGCTGACCGGGACGGCTGACTACGACGGGACGGAAGTGTCGGTCGCGGCGATCTTCGTCCAGGACGGCAACCGCGTCTTCCGCTTCGTCGGGGTTGGCGGTCTTGAGGAGCCCTTTGACGAGACGTTGAAGATCGCCAAGCGCGCGTTGTCGTCTCCGTAGGCGCGATGTCAGGCGTTGGGCGCTGGATTCGCCGTTCGCGGCGCGGTAGGCTGGTTCGCATGGACCGGCAGGCGATCGTCAGGCGAATACGGTATCCAGTTGAGCGCGCCCGGCGGGCGCGGGTGGGCAATCTGCTGGAGCGCGCCGTCCGCGACTACGCTGGCGACGACGGCTCGATCTATGCCGCCGCGATCACCTATTACCTGCTGCTGTCGATCTTTCCGCTGCTGCTGATCGGGGTGTCGGTCCTCGGTCTGCTGGCGCGCGGCGATCCTGATTTCCAGGCGCAGGTCGTTGAAGAGGTCACCCGTCAGCTGCCGACCGGAGCCGGCGTCCAGCGTCAGGTCGAGGAGGCCGTTGCCAAGATCGCGCGGCCACGCAGCGGCGTCTTCGGCGGAATCGCGTTGCTCGGCGCGCTCTGGACGTCAACTGGGGTGTTCGGCGCGTTGCGGAAGGCGCTCAACAATGCCTTCGACGTGCCATCGGCGCGCTCGTTCTTCCGTGGGCGGTTGCAGGATCTGGCGAGCGTCTTCGCCGTTGTCGTCCTCGCGATCACCTCGACGGCGCTGACGGCGACGCTGGCGATCGTTCGCGCCTATTCCGACCGCTGGTTCGACGGGTTCGTGAGCACGATCGGCTGGGGGCTGCTCTTCCTGCTGCTGCCGCTGATTTTTTCGTTTACGTTCTTCCTGCTGCTCTACCGGCTGATTCCGAACAACACGGTTGGTTGGGCCGATCTGCGGATCGGGGCGCTCGTCGCGGCGGTCGGCTTCGAGTTGGCGAAGACGCTCTTCACCGTCTACCTGACCACCTTCGCTACCTTCAACGAGATCTACGGCGCGCTCGGCAGCCTGATCGCGCTGCTGGTCTTCGTCTTCATCGTCGCCAATGTGACGATCTTCGGGGCCGAGATCGCATCGGAGCTCGCCAAGGATCATGCGGGGCGCGAGACACCCACGGTCTGATCCCCCGGAAGGGGCGACGGCACTGCCTCGCCCTGCTTCCCTTGCCGAGGCGCGCGGGTGGATGAAAGGGCGAGGCTGCGGCCATCGCCCCTACCGGGGAGGACAGGCGGCTCCTACCAGTGAATCCAGACGCGGGTGTTGTACGGGGCCCAGTTGTAGAACCATTCGGCCTGCCAGAGGGGCGTGCTGACGCAGCCGTGGCTGAAGGGTGTGCCGAACATGTTGTGCCAGTAGGCGCCGTGGATGGCGTAGCCGCCGGCCGCGAAGTACATGACGTGCGGCACGTCCTCGACGTAGTAGTACTCGCCGGGCGGGACGGCCAGCCCGCTGGTCATGTCGTCGTAGCGCAGCTTGGAGAAGATCCAGAACGTGCCTGTTGGCGTCTCGTAGCCGGCTACGCCGGTCGAGACGTAGGCGCCGTTGACGACGACATCGTACTGCCAGGCCTGCATGTACTGCGCGGAGATGTCGATCTCGATCCACTTCGCCTCCCAGACCGGCGCGCCGGCTGGTGGCGGCGGGACGGGCGGTGGCGGGACTTCCCAGAGGCCGGGGTCGTAGTCGCTGATCCCCTCCGGGCGGGGGGCCGGGGCGGTGTCGACCTTGTCTTTGGTTGCTTCAACCGCGCCGAGCCGTCCGAGCAGGACTTCGTAGACGGTGTCCTTGTTCTCGGGGTGGTACTCGAAGCGCGCGCGCTCGAAGTACTGGACGGTGTAGATCTGGCCGGTGTCGGGGTTGCGCTCGCTGAACTCCTCCGAGAGCGGGTAGCCGAAGACCGGCAGGCCGCCGTGGGTTTCCCAATACGCCTTGAAGCCGGCGCAGACGCGGTGGGCGGTCACGTCGAAGTAGCTGCAGCCGGCGGTCTGGTAGTCGGGGATACGCTGGAAGGGCTGCTCGTCGTCACGGCCAGCCGGCAGGCCGGCGCCGAGCCGGCGCAGCAGCACGCGCCACTCGGCGGGGTTGTTCGCGTGCCGCTCGAAGACGGCCCGCTCGAAATACTGAGTCGGGAGGCCGGTCGTCGGGTCGGTGACGACCTCCGACAGCGGGTAGCCATGGATCGCGAGGCCACCGGTGTGCCGCCAGTAGGAGAGGAAGTCGTCGGCGACGGTGTGGCCAGTGGCGGGGAAGTAGACGCTGGTGGGGCCCTCGTCGTGGTCGGCGCTGGCCGTGGCAGGCAGCAGAATGCTCGCTCCCAGCAGCAGCGCGAGCGCCAGCAGCGGTCCGGTCTTGCGTGTCACGCGCATTGCCATTCCCATCGCGACACATCCACGAGTCGCACGATCGTATGCCGCGCGCTTCCGCGAAACGGCTTATCCGTTGGTCATTGCCCGCACCAAGCAACCGCGTGACAGGTGTCACG
>JBBECJ010000274.1:0-3153 GCA_040881885.1 Thermomicrobiales bacterium
CGACACGCGCGGACAGGTACTTGATAAGCAATGGCTGCCAAGCCATTTCAATCACAGCCAGTCCTTCGCCCACGCAGACGCCGATCTACGAGCTAACTGGCACCGCTATCGAGTTCGATTCCTGGAGCAGTTCAAATGAGCACTACATCTAAGACCGGAATGGCAGAGCGAAACATTCATGCGGCATTCGAACTTGCCAAACAGATCGTGGACGATCCCAGCATTCTGGACACGATCCCTGACGGGGCGAACATCGTCTTCATTCCCAGAGACGATCCAGAAGCTGCTGCGTCGAATCTCCAGCTTGGTATCAAGATCCTTCAATCCGGGGAAGACGTGTACTTCCGGCACGTCGAGACGTTGGACATCCCCGACTGAACCTCCCCTGACGCTCGTGGCACACTCATCGGTGGCGGCTTCGTTGTGGAACGCCAATTCACCTCGCCATCGATGGATGTTATCGCGATGAGCTTGCGCCGGTTGAAGTGGTTGACGATCCTGTCCCCGCTCGCGTTCTTCGGGCTGATCGGGGTTGGGCGGGAGTTGCTGTTCCCGTCGCTCTTCGAGAGCTGGCCGGGCTACGTCCTGCTGGCCGGGGTCGTCCTGATCGCCGTCCTGATCTTCGCTGAAGTGGTTTTCAACACCATCGACCGCACCCAGGAGCGGTTGGAGCAGACCAACCGCGAGTTGCTGGCGCTGCACGAGGCCGGGCTCGACATCATCGGCGAGCTGGAGATCGAAACCGTCCTCCAACGCGTGGTTGATGAGGCGCGGGAGTTGGTCGGCGCGCACTACGGGGCGATGTCGTACCTGCGCGAAGACGGTGACGGGATCGAGGCGTTTCTGACCTCAGGGATCACAGCCGAGGAGCGGGAGGCGATCGGCCCGATTCCGGAAGGTCACGGCTTGTTGGCGGTTGTCTTGTGGCAGGGGGAGCGGCTGCGGCTCGACGATCTGAACACGCATCCTGACGCGGTCGGCTTCCCGCCACATCACCCGCCGATGCGCTCGTTGCTGGCAGTTCCGATCATCGCCTCTGGCCGGATTCTCGGCAACCTCTACCTGACCGAGAAGGACGATTTGCCTGCCTTTGACGCGAGCGACGAAGAGACGCTGGAGCGTTTCGCGACCCAGGCGGCGCTGGCGATCGAGAACGCCCGGCTGCACCGCCAGGTTGGCGCGCTGGCGATGACCGAGGAGCGCGAGCGGATCGCGCGTGAGATCCACGACAGCGTTGCCCAGGTGCTTGGCTACGTCAACACGAAAGCGCAGGCCGCCGAGGAGTTGCTGCGCGCCGGCCAGCCGGATAAGGCGGCGATTCAGATCGGGCAACTCGGCGAGGCCGCGCGTGAGGCATACGCCGATGTCCGCGAGCATATCCTCGGCCTGCGGACGGCCGCGACCGTCGATCGGGATTTTCTGGCAACCTTGCGCGAGTACCTGAGGCGCTGGACCGAGCAGAGCGGAGTGGCCGCGACGCTGCTGACCGAGCCGTCGGGAGGGTTCGCGCCGCGGCTCTCGGCCACCGCCGAGCTGCAACTGCTGCGCATCATCCAGGAGGGGCTGTCGAATGTTCGCAAGCACGCCGGCGCGACGGTCGTGACAGTCCACCTGACCGCCGCGGAAGGCTGGATCGAAGCGCGGATCGAAGATAATGGGGCCGGGTTCGATCCGTCGGCGACGAGCCGGGCGGAGTATCCACGCTTCGGCCTGTCAACAATGCGCGAGCGCGCCGAAGCGGTGGGCGGGACGCTGGAGATCGAGTCGTCGGTTGGCGCCGGAACACGTGTCGTGGCTCGAATACGAGAAGAAACCAGGTTCGCGTCCAGCCGAATCGCCACCTGACGCGCCCGCTGTACCGATCGGAGTGATAGATGCGAGTCCTGATCGCTGATGACCACGCGCTGTTCCGCGACGGCCTGCGGAGCCTGCTCGACGCGCGCGGCATCGAGGTCGTCGCCGAGGCGCGCAATGGGCGTGAGGCCGTCAGCCTGGCCCGGCAGCATCTGCCGGAGATCGTCCTGATGGACCTGACGATGCCGGAGATGACCGGGCTGGAAGCAACGCGCCTGATCAGCGCCGACCTGCCCGACGTGAAGGTCGTCGTCCTGACGGCCTCCGAAGACGACGCCGACCTGTTCGAGGCGATCAAGTCCGGCGCGCAGGGCTTCCTGCCGAAGGACATCGAGTCGTCGCGGCTGTTCGCGATGCTCGAAGGGGCCATGCTCGGGGAACCGGCGCTCACACCCGGCCTGGCGCGCAAGCTGCTGACCGAGTTCGCCCACCCCGCCCCGGCGCGGCAGGAGCAGCCCCCGTCGTTGCTGACCGATCGCGAGCGCGAGGTGCTGGAACTGCTGGTCGAAGGTGTCACCTCGAACCACGACCTGGCCGACCGGCTCTTTATCAGCGAGAACACCGTCAAGTACCACCTGCGCAACATCCTCACCAAGCTGCACGTGCAGAACCGCGCTCAGGTCATCGCGTACGCCGTCCGCAACCGGCTCGTTGAGTCGCCGCCGTCGTGATCTGTCACGCCGCCCCACCCAGCCGGGTAGGCCGAAAACCATCCCGCGTGCCCTCCGGATACAACCCCGCTGGCTAGGTCCGGATATTGCATGACAGCGCATAGTTACCCTGTGAACGGAAAGATCGACGGGGGACGCGAAAACTCCTGTCGCGAACGCCGTCAAGGGCCTGCGAGTGCAGGCTCAGGGTGGGTAATTCTCAGCGATAGGAGACGCACGATGACCCGCACAAAGACGTACATCCTGACCGCAGTCTCGGCACTGTTGTTTTTGTTCCTGGCCTGGGCATTCGCCGACGGCCTGTTCGCCCTCGACAACCTGTTCTCAGGCGAGTACTACTCCGAGTACACCGCTATCACCTTCATCCTGCTGGCGCTGATCGTCGCCGCCGGCTACCTCCAGGCGCGGCAACTGCCCGAGGACGGTATCGCCACGCCGGTGACTCGTGACACGACCACCCCCGGCCAGACCGACGACCCGACCACCTGGAAGCTGCTGATGGGCAACGCCTACTTCGCCATCTTCTGGATGCCGATCCGCTTCTTCGTCGGTCTTCAGTGGATCCAGGCCGGTGAGCACAAGCTACGCGACGATGCCTGGATGAGTGGCGGCACGGCCTTGCAAGGCT
>JBBECJ010000275.1:0-569 GCA_040881885.1 Thermomicrobiales bacterium
GGCCGACGCGCCCGACCTGCACAGCATGGTCGGCCACCTGGCGACAATGGCGCGCTTGCCGAAGCCGCGCGTCTACGTGATCGAAACCGACACGCCGAATGCCTTCGCGACCGGCCGCAGCCCGAAACACTCGGCGGTTGCCGTCACGACCGGCATCCAGGGGCTGCTGTCCAAGGATGAACTGGCCGGCGTGATCGCGCATGAGCTGGCGCACATCCGCAACCGCGACACGCTGATCAGCACCGTCGTCGGCTCGGTAGCCGGCGCGATCACCTGGATCGGGACGATGCTGCAATTCTCGGCGCTCTTCGGCGGGATGGGTGGCGACGACGAGGAGGGCGGCGGCAACATGATCGGCATGCTGGCGATGGCGATTCTCGCGCCGATCGCCGCCACGATCATCCAGCTCGCCATCTCCCGCTCGCGCGAGTTCTCGGCCGACTCAGGCGGCGCCCAGATCCTGGGCGACCCGCTGCCGCTGGCCAGCGCGCTCGCGAAGCTGCAGATGGGCAACCAGCGCCGCCCGCTGGCGCACGGCAACCCGGCCATGGAGCACCTCTACATCATCA
>JBBECJ010000275.1:579-2827 GCA_040881885.1 Thermomicrobiales bacterium
CCACCCGCCGACCGAGGAGCGCATCGCCAAGCTGCAGCAGATGGCCCTCCAGCCGAGCCGCGCCTTCGCGCGCTAACCCACGCTCTATCGAGGGCGATGCCCCGGGGGTTGGCTGGCTGGGCGGGGAGCAGGGCGGGTCTCTTGACGTTCGATGAGTCAAGCTGGCCACAATGACCCGCCCCTACTTGTTGACGCTGACGCATTCCCCGGCGACTCCGAATCGAACGTTCCGGACGGGTTGGTCGCTCCTCGACAAGTAGGGGCGGGTCGTTGTGGCCAGCTTGACTCATCGAACGTCAAGAGACCCGCCCTGCTCCTCACGCAGCCAACTTGCCCCAACATCATTCCTCGATCCGCCTTGCTTCCGGCCCAACCAACGCGATGTTGGACGCGCTGGGGACAATCCTGCTTCTCACGCGTTCGGAACGTGGGGCGGTCGTGACAATGGACGAGTACAGGAACCACGTTGGGAGGCACGATGACGTGCGCACACAAGCGGAGAACAGACAGACGCCGGATCGTTGCGCCAATCGCGGCGTTGCTGGCGCTGCTGCTGTTGATCGGAGCAGCCGCCCAGCCGGACTTCGGCCAGCCGGCGCCGGGTCAGCGTGTCTACGATCGGACCGGCGCGCTCTCCGCCGAGCAGGTCGCCAGCCTTGAGCAACGCGCATCCGCCGTCGAGGGGGCCGGAGCGCCCGCCTTCGTCTACCTCCAGCCGCGCGACACCGATTACGACGAGACGGTCGAGGACGCGCGTGACCTGATGGACGCCTGGGATATCCAGTCGGCGCCGGACGCGCGCGACGGCGTCGTGATCTTCTTCAACTTGGAGCCGGACGACCTCGAACACGGCGACTATGCCGTCGTGGCCGGCGAGTCGCTGATCGCCGGCAACCTGCCGCAACGCGAACTGGACCGGATCACCAACGCGATGCAGCCATTGCTTGAGGACGGCGAGATTGCCAGAGCGATCGGCCTCGCGCTCGACGCGATTGAGCGCGATCTGCGAGTTGGGCCGCCACCGCCACCGCCGCCGAGCGGCTTCGAGCAGTTCGCCGATGATGCCGCTGGTGACGCTGTCAGCATTCTCAATATCGTCGCTGTCGTCGTTGCCGCCGGCGCAACCTGGCTGTTGGCGCGAGCCAGGCCGAAGCGCCGCGTCTCCAACGCGCCAGTCATTCCCGCGACTGCCCCACATAACGCGCAACCGCCGGCGCTAGCCGGCGCGCTCGTCACTGGTGGCGCCACTGACGCCGACATCGCAGCGACGATCCTCGACCTTGCGGCCCGTGGCGCGCTGGCGGTCGAGCCGGACGGCAAGAAGAAGGTCCGCATCCAACTGCTCGACGAGTCGCTGGCGCGTCCCGGCTACGAGCAGAGCGTTTGGCGGGCGTTCGCGCAACGAGCGGACGACAACGGTGTCGTGGCCGGCAAGCAACTGAGCGCGAGCCGCAAAGACTGGGGCAACATCCGCGCCGTCATCCAGCGCGAGCTGGTAGAGAGCGATCTGATTGATCCCAATGCTGGGAAGCGGCGCACACCGTTCTACGTTGCCGCGGCCAGCCTGTTCGTACTGATGCTGGTCGCGATCGTCCTGACGGTGGTTGCCGAGAGCCCGTGGGCGATCATCGCAATCGTCGCGCTCGGCCTCGCCGCCGCCCTCGCGCTGGGTGTCGCATTCGAGATCCCATCGACAACCCCGGAGGGTGACATGGCCGCCGCATCCTGGCGCGGCTATCAGCGCTACCTCAAGTCGGCCGGTAAGAACCCCCAGGTGAACCTCGACCTCGATACCGCCGTCCCCTACGCGGTCGCCCTCGGCGCGGGCGGCGCGCTCGATAAGCGCCTGAAGGCTGCCAGTGCCGACGGCTATCTGCCAGCCTGGCTGGGTGGCTCGCAGGACGACGCCTGGGCATCCGGCTTCTACCCCTACTGGATCGCCTTCAACAGCAGCGTCGCCCCAACCACGACGAGCACGGCGACCACGACCGCCTCAACCGGCAGTGGCGCGTCCGGCGGCAGCTTCTGACGTCGTCACCCCTCGCGTAGACACTGTCTTGGCCGTCAAGCGGCGAGCGCCGCGTGCTGCGCTGGTTGCTGACGGTAGAACGCCTTGAGCGCGCCCATCATGTGCCGTAAGAGCGCATGCATGATGACGCACAACGCCACCTTAGGAGGTTTCCCGCGCGCCCGCAGCGACTCGTAGCGTCGCTTGCGATCAGCGTCGTGGCGGGCCCCCCCCCCCCCC
>JBBECJ010000275.1:2837-3130 GCA_040881885.1 Thermomicrobiales bacterium
ACGGCAACCAGCGCGGCCAGGTAGAGTACCCGCCGCAGCGGTGGCGGTCCGGCCTTGCTCAGCCGGCTCTGGCTGCTGCGTCCCGACTGCTCCAGTCGTGGGTGGACCCCGGCCTAGGCGGCGGCAGGCTTGACCTGCCCCCAGACCTCGGCCGGCCGATAAGCCAACCCGACCGCGACCACGCGTGGACCAACCCCGATGAGGCGCAGCAGCACGGCCGCTTCGGGGAGTTCAGCCAACCCGCTCGCGATCGCCTGCTCGACGCTGGCCAGTTGCTGCTCCACATGCGCCAG
>JBBECJ010000276.1:0-3092 GCA_040881885.1 Thermomicrobiales bacterium
CTGACCTGGAACTCGGTCAGCCGGTCGTAGACGTGCTCGCCGAGCGCGTCGCGGACGATGTCGTCAGCGCGCAGCGCCTCGATCGCTTCGCCGAGGGTGCTAGGGAGGGTGGAGACGTTGCGACGGATCAGGTCGTCCTCACTGAAGTGGTACAGGTTCTCTTCGACCGGCTCGGGCAACGGCAGCTCGCGCTCGATGCCGTCGATCCCGGCCGCCAGCATCACGGCGTAGGCCAGGTACGGGTTGCAGCTCGGGTCCGGGCAGCGCAGCTCGATCCGGGTCGCGGCCGTCCTGCCGGCGCGCACGGATGGGACGCGGATCAGCGCCGAACGGTTCTGGCGCGCCCACGAGACGTAGACCGGCGCCTCGTAGCCCGGCACCAGCCGCCGGTAAGAGTTAATCAGCGGGTTGAGGATGGCTGTCATTCCGCGCGCGTGGACGAGCTGACCGGCGATGAAGTGCTTGGCCAGCGTCGAGAGGCCGTAGGCGTCGTCGGGATCGACGAAGGCGTTGCCGCCGCCATCCAGCCAGGCGAGCGACTGGTGCGTGTGCATCCCGGAGCCGGCGATGCCCTCGACCGGCTTGGGCATGAAGGTCGCGTGCAACCCGTGTTGCTGGGCAATCGCCTTGAGCGTGAACTTGAAGGTCGTTGCCTGGTCGGCGGTCGTCAGCGCGTCGGCGTACTCAAAGTCGATCTCGTGCTGACCGATCGCGACCTCGTGGTGGCCGGCCTCGACCTTGATCCCCATCTCCTGCAACGCCCGGATCATGTCCTTGCGAACTTCGGCGGCCAGGTCGGTCGAGAGGTCGAAGTAGCCGGCGCGGTCGTGCGGCAGGACCGAGATGTCGCCGCCCTCCTTGCGGAACAGGAAGAACTCCAGTTCCGGGCCGGTGTTGAACGCATAGCCGAGCCGGGCCAGCCGTTCGACCTGGCGCAGGAGAACGACGCGCGGGTCGCCCTCGAACTGGTCGCCGTTCGGCTTATGGACCCAGCAGATGACGCGGGCGGTCGTGTTGCGGCCCCGCTCCCAGGGGATGATGTTGAAGGTGGCCAGGTCCGGCATCAGGAACATGTCGCTCTCGGCGATTCGCGCGAAGCCGGCGATCGACGAACCGTCGAACCACTGCCCGTGCTCGATCACGTCGGCGAATAAGTCAACCGGAATCGTGACGAGCTTCGGGATGCCCATTACATCGGTGAACTGCAGGCTGATAAACTGGACGGCTTCAGCCTGACACGTCTCCAGCACCTGCTCGGCGCTCGGCGCCACGCTCTGCCTGCCGGCGGGAGCAATCTCGACTGCCATCCTCGCGCCTCCCCTGCTGTCCTCGCGCGCACTCTGTTCGCGCTGCCAACCAGCGTACGCGGTTGTGTCCGCGCGCGTCACGTTCAGGGACACGAATTCGGGCAGGCATCGTTGTGCGCGACGCCCAAGCCATGAGGCACGGGAACGGGCCGGGAGGAAGTCCCCCGGCCCGGCTTCTCCCTGCCGCCTGGCGGCTAGCTGATTGACGGCTAACTCAGCCGATAGGTGTCGAAGTCGTGCGGACGACCCCACTCCTGATCCTGGATGCGGTCCTTCGGAACGCTAAGGATGACCGAGTCTTCATCCGGCCTGACTTCACGGATCATCGTCTCGGAGACGAACACTTCGTCCTGGTCCGAGAAGAGTTTCTTCAGCATCCCCGGCTCGACGCGGAAGTAGTGTCCACCGCGCGCCGCCGGCATCGCCGCTGCCGGGTGGTGGACTTCCTTGATCGTGCCCAGCTTTTCATTATCGCTGGAGTAGACATCGAAGCCCTTCAGTGTGTCGTAGTCCTCGTGCGTGGTCGGTGTCCAGTTGGTCATGCTCATGGAAGCTTTTCCTTTCTGAGCCGATCCAGAGGGCGGATTCCCTCACCCCAATCGCCGCAGATACGATGCCACGATACATCGTTATGAAATGCACGATCGACCGTTTGCATGAGCGGTGGCAAACGCACAGCGCGAGCCTCAAACGGCTGACTCCCGTGCCACATCCCCAACTCTCCACACCCCGTACAATTCACTCGTGAATCGAGCGCCGCGCTTTTGCTACGCAGGGACATACGAGCGAGACTACCCACGCAACCGGCTGACAGCCGAGGCGCTGCGGGACGCCGGCGCGCGTGTTGAGGCGGCGCACGCGCCGGTCCTGGAGCGCGTGCGCGACAAGAGTGGCGCGGGGCCGCTCCAGTTGGCGCGAATCGCAGCCGGGATCTCGCTGGCCTATCTGCGGCTCGTGCCGGAGGTCGCGCTGCGGCTGTTGCGCTGCGACTCGCTCGTCATCGGCTACATCGGTCAGGTGGACATGCTCGTGCTGGGGCCGGTCGCGAAGTTGACGGGCAGGCCGGTCGTCTTCGACCCGCTTGTGACGCTGACCGACACGATTGTCGAGGATCGCGGGCTGCTCTCGCCACGCTCGCCATTGGCCTGGGCTATCGCGCTGATCGACCGCGCCACGCTCCGGCTGGCGAATGTCGTCCTGGCCGACACGACCGAGAACGCGCGCTACATGACCGAGCGGTTCGGCATTTCCGCTGATCGGATCGTCGTCATGCCGGTCGGCGCGGACGAGGAAACGTTCTATAAGAATGCTCACGCAGACTGGGGCGACGCGACGCAGGATCGGCCGTTGGATGTGCTTTTCTATGGAAAGTTCATCCCGTTGCACGGGATTGAGACAATTATCCGCGCCGCCCGGATCGTCGCAGAGCGCGGCATTCCTGCCCGTTTCGAGCTGGCCGGAACCGGTCAGACCTACCGAGAGACACGCGACCTGGCCGTTCGGCTGAGCGTGACCAATATCACCTGGACCGACTGGATCCCGGAGCAACAGCTCGGCAACCGGCTGCGGCATGCGGATGTCGCGCTCGGCGTTTTCAGCGGCGGAGCGAAGGCGGGCCGGGTCGTGCCGAACAAGGTCTACCAATCGCTCGCCTCGCGGGTCGCGACGGTGACGCGCGCGAGTCCGGCGATGACGGCGTTTGTGCTCGCCGGCAAACCCCTCCCCAACCCCTCCCCTAGAAAGGGAGGGGCTATTAGATCATCAGCGGCTAAGGCCCCTCCCTTT
>JBBECJ010000277.1:0-3070 GCA_040881885.1 Thermomicrobiales bacterium
CCAGCTTGACACACCGAACGCTTCGAGACCCGCCCGGTTCCCCACCCGGCCAACTTGACCCGCGTCCCAGGTCCCGCGTCACGCGGCCAGCGCAACCTCCTCCGGCTCGTCATCGCCGACGAAGAATGTGTTCGGCGCGACGTGCTGGGCAACGCGCACCTCGACGCCGGCGTCCTCGGGCAATTGGGCGGCGTCGGCGACGTTGACGAGCGCCACCGACGGCAGTTGCCCCCACTTGCGCTCGTAGCGCGCGATGGCCTCCGCCAACTTGCGTTCGGGCTTCTTCTTCTTGTCCGGATCGTACCAGCCGAGATACATCTGTCGGCCTCCCTTCGTTAGCCGAAGTGTATCAGAACATACGTTCTTTTTCCAACAGATCAGCCGCGTACGTACGTGGTGTAGGGAACAGGGGACAGGTGACAGGGAACAGGAGTTTGACGTGCGGAAGGGGTAGCGATACTTCACCGTCCGAAAACCAACTCCTGTTCCCTGTCACCTGTCCCCTGTTCCCTCAACGCCCTTGTACGTACACCCCCAACATGTCATACTGTGGACAACTGTGGGGGAAAGTGGGGATAAGTGGGGTCGAATGTGGATAACTTGACCGGCAGTCGGGTGATTGGACCTGGCAGGGTCCGGATTCAGCGCTAGCAAGGCAGGGGATCGCGGGTGTTCCTCGGACGGCACAGCCACAATCTTGATGAGAAGGGACGGCTCGCGCTACCGGCGCGCTTCCGCGAGAATTTGCGCGATGGCGTCGTCATCACGCGTGGCTTCGACGACTGCCTGCTGGTTTATCCTGTCGCGGCCTGGACGCCGCTGGCTGAGCGCGTCTCGGCGCTCTCGATTGGCGATCCGGATGTCCGCCTGCTGCGGCGGATGCTGTTCTCGAACGCCGCCGACCTCCTGCTTGACCGGCAGGGACGTATCCTCGTCCCGGCCGAGCTGCGGACGCACGCCGGGCTTGAGCGCGAAGCCGTCGTGGTTGGAATGCACACGTTTATCGAGATCTGGTCCCCCGCTGGTTGGTCGGCTCAGGACGAACTGGTCGAGCGCGATGGCGCGTCGATTGCCGAGAAGCTGGCCGCGCTGGTCTAGGGTCGTGCCGGACGGCCAGCAGGCCGGTTCATCGGCGTTGATGGAGTGCGTCAATGAATGAAGAACACGCAGGCAATGTTGCCTTTGAACCAGTGAATGAGCACGGTCCAACCCGCCGTGGACATATCAGTGTCATGGCGGACGAAGTCATCGTGGCGCTCGCGCCGAGGCCGGGCGGTGTCTATATCGACGGTACCTTTGGCGGCGGAGGTCATGCGCGGCGGATCGCCGAGCTGATCCAGCCAGGCGGGACGCTGATCTGCGTCGATCGCGACGCGGAGACTCGCGCAAACTTCGAGCCGCTGGCGGCGCGCTTCCCTGGCTCGTTGCACTTCGTTCACGGCAGCTACGCCGAGATGGCCCGTTACGCGGCCATGTTCGGTCACGAGAAGGTAGACGGTGTTCTGCTCGACCTCGGCTTTTCGTCCTTCCAGATCGATGATCCAGGGCGTGGCTTCTCCTTCATGCACGAAGGTCCGCTCGACATGCGCTACGACCAGTCGAGCGGCGTGACCGTCCGTGAACTGCTCGAGACGGTTGACGAGGACGAGCTGACGCGCATCCTGTACGAGTACGGTGAGGAGCCGCGCGCGCGCAAGATCGCGCGGGTCATCGTCCGCGAGCGCGGGCGACGGAAGATCGAATTCACCCATCAGCTCGCCAACATGATCGAGTGGACGGTCGGGCCGAAGCATGGCTCGAAGCGCCTGCACCCGGCGACGAGAACCTTTCAGGCGCTGCGGATCGCCGTCAACGACGAGCTTGGCGAGGTCGAGCGTGGTGTCCAGGCGGCCTTGAGGCTGCTGGCGCCGGGCGGACGGCTGGCGGTCATCTCGTTCCACTCGCTCGAAGACCGGATCGTCAAGCGCGCCTTCGCCGACGCCGCCCGTGGCTGCGTCTGCCCGCGTGAGGTCCCGGTCTGTGTCTGCGGCCACGTCGCGACCGTCGCCCACGTCGGCAAGGACACCCGCGCCTCCAATGCGGAGGTGGCCGCCAACCCGCGCGCGCGCAGCGCCCGGCTCCGCGTCGTGGAGCGGCTGAGCGACGCATGAGGACCGGAACCCAGCCGATCCCAACGCTCGATCGCGAGGTCGAGCGGTCTGCGCGTGACGCGCTCGCTCGACCCGCCCAGGCGGGGCCCGCCCCCCGGCGGCTCAACAACGCCGCCGTCTTCCTGATCGTTGCGGCGGCGATCGCCGTCGTCGGGATGCTGTACCTGATCCAGACCAGCCAGGTGGCCGGCCTTGGTTACGAGGTCAGCAACCTGGAGGCCGAGCGGCTGGAGAAGTCGTTGGAGAACCAGCGGCTCACTTATCAGGTCGCGGGCTACGAGGCGCTGCCAAAGATCGAGTTGGCCGCGCGCGGCCAACTGGGGATGCTTCCGATCGACGCGCACATCTTCCTCTCCGTCCCCAGACCGGCCAGCGACGAACTGCTGGTCCCGACGCCGCAAACGACGAAGCAACGCTCACTCGGCGAGCGTGTCTGGGACCGGCTGACGGGCGAGGCCGAGGCGAGCCACCCGGCTGGGGACGCGCCATGAACCGGGATCAGATCTCGCATGTGTCGCGCAAGCGCGTGATGCCGCTCTTCTTCATCTTCGTCCTCTTCGTCGGGCTGATCGGCTACCGCGTCGTCTCCGTCCAGGTCGTCCGCTCGGGCGAGTTCAGCCGCTGGGCGGTCGCCGAGCGCATGCGGGAGAACGTCGTCGCCGCCCGGCGCGGCGAGATCTTCGACGCGCGCGGCGTCAGACTGGCGACGAATGTCCCGGCCAATCGTGTCTCGGCCATCATCGACCAGGTGACTGACAGACGGTTTGTCGCCGAGCAGCTCGCGCCACTGATCGGCCGTCCCGCGCCGGAAATTGAGGAAGCTCTCAACCAGCCTGGCCTGGAGTGGGTGCTGCTGGCGCGCCAGCTCTCGCCGGAGGCGTCGGAGCAGATCGCCACGCTCGGCCTGGACGGCATTGTCC
>JBBECJ010000278.1:0-3043 GCA_040881885.1 Thermomicrobiales bacterium
CACCCAGCGCGATCATGGCGCCCAGCCGGGCGCCCGGCACGGCCCCGATCGCCAGGAAGAGCGCCGCCGTCCAGTCGAGGTGATCCAGGGCCGCGTGCACGATCGTGCCCGGGATCACCAGGATCACCACGGCCACGAGCGAGGTGCCCAGGGCTCGCTTCAGCGGCACCCCCAAGATGCCCGCGAGCGTTGGCACGATCACCAGGCCGCCCCCGATGCCCAAGAGCCCGGACAGGAGCCCCGCCACCAGGCCCACCAGGACGAGTATCGTGATGAGTCGGTTCGAGTCGGCCGGCTCACCAGTTGGCACGGCTTCAGCCGGAGCGTCAAGGACGCTGACGGGCGCAGCCCAGGCGACCAGCGCCGAGACATTGTCGGTCGATCCGGCCTGGATCGCCCGCGCTACCATCTCACGCGCCGACTCCTCCGGTAACATCTGCGTCATCAGGCCAACAATTTCTTCGTCTTCCAGATAGTCGTGGAGGCCGTCAGTCGAGATCAGGAGCCGGTCATCCGGCAAGAGTGTCAACTCGAAGACATCAACCTCAACCCGTTGGCGGTGGCCAAGCGCGCGGGTGATGATGTTCTTGTGATGGCTTTCGCGCGCCTCTTCCTGAGTCATCGCGCCCATCGCAACCTGCTCGGCGACCAGCGAATGGTCATTGCTGATCTGGTTAAGTGAGTTGGCTCGGACAAGATAGGCCCGACTGTCGCCGACGTTACCGATCACCAGATCGGTCCCACGGACAGCGCCGACAACCAGCGTCGTCCCCATCATGTTGTGCTCACCCTCGGCCGAGCCGTCGGCGAAGATGCGTTCGTTCGCCAACCGAAATGCCTGCTTGAGCATCAGCACGAGGTCGTCAGTGTCGGCGCTACTGAACCTTTCGACCAGCGTGTCTATCGCCATCTGGGACGCGACCTCTCCACGCTGATAGCCGCCCATTCCATCCGCGACGGCGAGGAGCGTCAGCTCGTCCCCAGGAGAATCGACCAACACGTTATGGTAGACGGCGTCTTCGTTCTGCTCCCGAACTGGTCCGGGGTCAGTCGCCACGCCTACGACCAACCGGCAATCCTCCACGCTCGTAACTCTCCTCAGTTTGATGACAGGCCGCGCGGCGGCGTCAGTTGAAGTTCGAGCATCCCGCTTGGAACGGATAGTGCGTACACCCGCCTATAATACGATACAGTTTCGCGTTTGCATCGCAGTTCCCCAAGGCGGGTCACGAAACGCGAAACGCTATTCATCACGCGAGGGGTCAGGATGCCACAACGGTTTGTTTCGTTTATTCTACTTTTCCTGCTCGCCTTCGGCGTCGCCGCATGCTTGGGGGACGACGACGACAGCGACGATGACAACGAGAACGGCGACTCAGGAGCAAGCCCGGTCACTGAAATGACCGCTGAGGAGACGCTCGAAGCGGCTCGCGAAACCTGGGCAGCGACCAACAGCACCCACTTCACGCTTGAAGTCGAAGGTGACGCATTCCTCGATGACGATGAACAGATCAGGCTCGTTTCAGCCGAAGGCGACATCAAGCGTCCCGGGTCGGTCAGGGCCAGCGCCCAGGTCGACGCGCAGATATCCGTCATCGACATCTCGCTTGTGGCAGTCGATGGAGAGATTTTCATCACCAATCTGCTGTCGGGGAACTGGGAAAACGCGCCGGACGACTTCACGTATGACCCGTCTGTCATGTTTAGCGACACCGATGGGATCGGTCCGATCATGACCGATCTCCAGAATCCGGAGCTTGACGGAACCGAGGACGTTGACGGACAGCAGGCGCGAAAGGTGACCGGCGTCGTCGCGGCAGACAGGGTGGCGGACATCACCGCCGGGTCGATCCAGGGCGAGGAAATCAAAGTCACCCTCTGGACCGCCGTCGAAGGCGCCAGGCTGCTTCGGGTCGTCCTGACCGAGCCGGACGGAGTCCGCGATTCTCCGGCCACCTGGACGCTCGGCCTGACCGATCACGACAAGGAGATCGAGATTGACGCGCCGCCGGCGCCGACACGTACGGGCTGACGTTGACAACTCCCGACGCGACACTGAGCCGACAGCGCCTGCTACTGCTGCCGGTCCTGACAATCGTCTTCCTGGCGGCGCTCGATCTGACTGTCGTCGCGCCGATTCTTCCGGCGGTCCTGCGCGACCTCCAGATCAATCCAGTGGACGCCGATAAATACTCCTGGATCGTCCTGTCGTACCTTGTCGCCTACACGGTGACTGTCCCGATTGCCGGCCGGATCTCGGACTTCGCGGGCCGCGTTCCGGTCTTCACCGGCGCGATGTTCCTGTTCCTGTCCGGATCGGTCATCGTTGCCGTTTCCGACAGCCTGGCGGTGATGATCGCCGGCAGAACGTTGCAGGGACTCGGTGGTGGCGCGATGTTGCCGGTCTCGATGGCGCTCGTGGCGGATGTCGTCCCGCGCCACCGACGAGCCGCCGCGCTCGGGCTGGTCGCGGCCGTTGACACGTTCGGCTGGGTGCTCGGACCGGTCTGGGGGGCGGTCATCAACGCGCTCTTTGACTCATGGCGCGCCATCTTCTGGCTGAACCTGCCGCTCGGCGTTGCCTCCGCAGGACTCCTGTTCAGATACCGCAGCCACGTTCGCATCACTCCACGCCGCTCCGGCGCGCGCCCGAGCCTTGTCGCGGCGCTGGTTGGGACGATCGGGCTGGTGGCGTTCTGCCTGGCGCTGTCGTCCGGCAGCGAAGGCTCGCTGGGCGCGGAGCAGGGATCCGCTAAACTCGGCGGCTCGACAAACCCGCTCGCGGACTACCGGCTACCGATCCTGGCCGTCTCGCTCATCGCGTTCGCCGCGTTTGTCGTGCTTGAGCGCCGTGCGGCAGCCCCAATTCTGCCGAGGGAGCTGATCCGCTCGCGGATCTTTCAGATTGTCGGCGGAGCGAACGTCCTCGTTGGCGCAGCCCTTATCACGGCGATGGTGAACGCCCCGCTCGCCGTCGCGCTGCTGGTGGACGAGGACGATGTCTCACGAGACTCGGCCCTGCTGCTGGGAAGCTTGACGATCG
>JBBECJ010000279.1:0-3039 GCA_040881885.1 Thermomicrobiales bacterium
CAGCGAAGTGATGGGGGGCCTGGGGGCCGTCTACTGGTGCCAGCTAAACTATGCGCGCGCGCTGGAATGTTTCGAACAGCAGCTGCGCCTGGCGCAGGCCCTGAACGACCGGCCGCGGATCGGGCTGGCGGCCAACAAGTTCACGGCCCGTGTCGCGGCGGCCCAGGCCCGGCCCGGCGGCGCGCGAACGGTGCCGGCCGCCTACGCCAAGGCGTTTCTGGCCGCCAGCCCGGTCGATATCCTGCCGGTCCCGCTCGAGATGCGGCGGCGGCTGGAACGCTTCGGTCTCTACCATCTGCGCGACATCGCCCGGCTGCCGCTCGGCAAGCTCCAGGCGCAGTTCGGCCCCGACGGCCGGCGCGCCTGGGAGCTGGCGCACGGCCAGGACAACTCGCCGATCCGCCCGCTGGGCCATGAGGAGCGCTTCGTCGAGCGGCTGGCGCTGCCGTCGCCGACGGTCCAGATCGAGACGGTCCTGCTGGCGCTGCAGCAGGTCTGTGAGCGGGTCTACACCCGAAAGGAGGTGCGTGGCCGCGGCGCGCGGCAGGCGCGGCTGCAACTGCTGCTGGAGGAACACCGCTCGTGGGAGCGGACGGTGACATTGAAAGGAACGATCGATGAACCCTGGGCGCTCGACACGACATTGCGTTACCGGCTGCAGGGTCTGCAACTGGAGGGCGCCGTCGAGGAGGTCGTCCTGGAACTGATCGGACTGACCGACATCCACGCCCGCCAGGCGCAACTCTTCGACGACGACACCAACCTGCGCCGCCGCCAGCGCAAGGAGATCGGTGAGGCCGTCCGCCAGCTTAAGCAACGCTACGGCGCCTCCCCGCTCTATCGCGTCGCCGGAATCGAACCCTGGTCGCGCATCCCCGAACGCCGCTGGGGCCTGTTCGCCTGGGAAGCGTAAGAATCAGCCTTCACCAAGCAGCGCGAGGAACTGGGCGACGGTCACGACCTCGATATTGTGCTCGTGCAGGCGCGCAATCAGGTCGAGGTCACGGGCGATGTCGGCGTCACGCGAGACGAGATAATGCGCCTCGCCGAGAATCGCGGTTTCCAGGACGATGTTGTCCTTCGGATCGCGGCAGAGACGCAGATTGCCTTCCGGAGCGGTGAGGATTGCTTCGCCTTGCAACCGCCTGAACCAGAGAGCAATCCGCTCATCGCTGACACGAACTGCGCGACGAACGCGTGGTCGCAAGAGGACAGCCGAGATCTCATCCAGCAAGGGTTGAGAGGCAATAAGCTGGTAGCGGCCTCGGTGTATAGACCGAGCAAGCGAGCCGGTGGGCCAGTCGGGTTGATAAACGCTGAAATCCAGATATTGGTATCGAGCAGAACACGCCAGCGCGCGTCAGTCATGAGCGGCCAGATGCTGGGACAAGCGCTCCTGCCGCGCTTCGTCACTGGCCTCGGTGATGAGGGCTTCGATCTCGTCAGGCGTTAGATCAGTGTCAACGCTGTCTTGAATCTCCTTCAGGAGCCGCTTCATATCCGCTCGCCACTCTTCGCGTTCTTGCTTCGTCATCGGCAGTGGCGCGCGGACGAGCGAGGGATCGGGGAAGCCCTGGGCTTTGGCGTAGTCGTTGAGCGCCTCGCGGACGATATCGGTGAAGGAGCGGCCCTGCTGGACGGCCAGATAACGGATGAGCCGGTCGAGGTTCTCGTCAAGGTAGATGTTGGTGCGCTTCATGACTGCCTCCTGTATCCAGAATCGACGACATCATAACATCATGATGTCAGAAGGATGGACCGGTGTTCTGGAAGCCGCGTGAGCCGGTAAACGAAGCCGACACGATCCGCCTGCTGAACCAGCCGCGGCCGCTGGCGGTCGAGGCGGACGAGAACGGCCTGCCGCGCTCGGTCGGCGCTGGCGCTGCCTGGCGGCAGGTCGCCGGGATCATCGATGTCTGGCGGATCGACGACGAATGGTGGCGGACGACGATCAGCCGGCGCTATTTCCTGCTGACGCTGGAGGACGGCGTCAGCCGCACCGTCTTCCAGGATCTGATCGGAGATGGCTGGTATGAGCAGCACGCGTAGCAGTAGGACACCCCGAGGCGAACTGCTGACGGCTGATGGCTGACGGCTGATGGCTATCTACGCCGAACTGCACCTGCACACCGCCTTCTCCTTCCTCGACGGCGCCTCGATGCCGGCCGAGCTGGTCGAACGCGCGGTTGAGCTTGGCTATCGGGCACTGGCGATCACCGACCACAACGGGCTGCACGGGGCGATGGAGTTCGCCCAGGCGGCCAGGAGCGCCGGGATTCAGGCGATCATCGGAGCGGAAGTGACGCTCACCGACGGCAGCCACCTGACGCTGCTGGCCGAAACGGCCGACGGCTACGCCAACCTGTCACGGCTGATCGCGCGGGCGCACCTCGATAGCGAGCGGCTCGATCCGCGCCTGTCGCTGGAGACGCTGCGCGAGCACACGGGCGGGCTGATCCTGCTGACCGGCTGCCGCAACGGGGAACTGAGCCTGCTGGCTGACGCCGGCCAACTCGACGCGGCCTGGGCTGTCCTGGCGCGCTACCGCGACTGGTTCGGGCCGGAGAACGTCTTCGTCGAACTGCAACAGAATCTCGTCCACGGCGACACCCAGCGGCTGGCGACGCTCTCGCGGCTGGCCGGGGAAACCGGCCTCGGGATCGTCGCGACCGGCAACGTCCACTACCACGTCCGCGAACGGCACCGACTCCAGGATGTGCTGGTCGCCGTTCAGCACCGGCTGACGCTCGACGCCTCCCACCAGGCGCGCCGCGCCAACTCCGAGTTCTTCCTGCAACCGCACGATGCGCTGGCGCGCCGCTTCCGCCGCTACCCCGAAGCGCTCCGCAACTCGCTCATCATCGCCGACCGCTGCGCTGGCTTCGACCTGACGACGGATTTGCAGTATCGCTTCCCTGAGTACGACAGAGATAGAGGATTTGAACGACCCAGAGACGAGTGCTCAACGAGGACTGCACCAGTTTCCCCTGTCATCCTTGTATCTTGATCTGGCGGTAGTATGGCAGGGATGACCTGTTG
>JBBECJ010000280.1:0-3033 GCA_040881885.1 Thermomicrobiales bacterium
GGGTGGGGGGAGGTGGGACGGGGGACGTGGGAGGGGGGACGCGCCTCGTTCCAGGTAGGGGCCGTGTCCTGTACCGGCCCACGCCGTGAGGCGTCCTCTCGATACACGGCCGATTGACGTGGACCAGGACATTGTGCGCCCGTGTGGGAACCGTGCCCGTATCAAGAGGACGCCTCACGGCGTGGGCCGGTACAGGACGCGGCCCCTACCTGGAACGACGCCAGGGAACCGTCCTCAGGGACCGGGCTAGATGTAGGTCACGTTGACGGGCAGGCCCATGTAGACGCCGTAGCGTGCGATGGCGGCGTCGAGGGCTTCCTGTTCGGCGGGGTTGAGCGTCGCGAAGAGTTGCGCGTCGAGGGCGATCGATGTGCGGGAGATCGTGCGCCGCCAGACGCCAGCGCGTTTGCCGCCGATGACGATTGGGCGGAAGAACGTGTCGTTCCAGGTGGTTTTTTCCGTGTCGCGCGCCCGTTCCATGTCGGGGAAGCCGAGGCTGCGATGCCAGATCAGTTCGTCGTATTCCGGCAGGAGATAGGCCGTCAGCGGTAGCGGGCCGGTTGGCTGGGCGCTGGCGCTGAACCAGTAGGTCTGGCCGTCGATCTCCTGGCGCAGGAGGTCGAGCTGCGCCATCTCCAGCCCGCGCTTGATGGTTGTCAGCGACAAGGATGACCACCAGGCGAAGTCCCGCGCCGTCGCCGGGCCGTGGCCGGTGAAGTAGCGCAGGGTGATGGCGGCCAGCGCCTCGTCGTCGTCGAGCCGCCGCGCCTGTGGAGCGCGTTCGGCCAGCAACGCGTAGGTATGCTGCTTGCCGCGGACGGCGCCGCTGCAGATCAGCCCATCCAGCTCGGCCTGCATGATGATGTAGGCGAGCCGCATCTTTTCCGCGATGATGCCGCCTTCGGCGAGGACAGCCGCTAGCTCGCCGCGCGTGAGTTGGTTGCGGCCCTGGAGCGCGGCCGTGAACAGCCTGTGGCTGCGCGCGAAGAGCGCGTCGTCCAGCTCGGTCTGGCGGTACATGTAGGCGCTGAGCGTGTGGACACGCGGGGCGGTGACTTGCAATATCCAGAGAATGTCGTCAGGCGTCACGTAATGCCAGGTCGGCCGCAGGACATGCGTCCGCAGGATCCTGCCTTCGTCGAAGGCCGCCGCGACATCGGCGTCCGCGCAGTTGGCGACGCGCTGCCCGACCGACCAGCGCGCGCCGACCGAGTCCTGCGACTGGACACAGGCCAGACAGCGCACGACATCCTCGGGCGCCTCGAATGGCGTTCCGGCGAGCCGCTGGCCGAACAGCCGTCGCGTCAGCGCGTCAGTGGCGTTCATGCGGGGCAGTTTATCAGCCGGTTAGCTATCAGCCGTCAGCCTGTTGGCCGGGGAGGTGAGATCCGTCTCCGGTCCTACGCCGCTGAGTCCGCGAATCCACCATTGCCACGACATCGCCACGCGCCAATGGCAGCACGCGTTTCGGCGCGCCGTTGACAAGCTGGCGACGGCCTCGTATGCTAATCCCGACTGTAATAGTCGGGATTAGTCTGTTTCGGTTGCGGTCCTCGATCGGGGAGTATATCGGACGGCACAGGCAGTGATGGGGCGTCATCTGGGCGTGACGTTCTGGAGGGGGAGAAATGGATCTCGAACGGCACATGAGCAGCCGCGTGATGAGCCGGCGTGGATTGCTGCGCGCGATGGCCGGCGGCGCGGTCGCGATGGGTGTCTTGCCATTGCTGGCTGCCTGCGGGGACGACGATGACGATGACGACAGCGGGACGACGCCGGCCGCCAGCACGGCGACGACTGGCAGTGGCGCCCAGGCAACAGCGACGACCGGCGAGAGCGTCGCGGCGACGCCAACTACCGCCGCCAGCCCGGCCGGCGACGCGTCACCGACGACTGGAACAGGCGGCTTCGAGGGCGAGACGCTGGTCGTCTACTCGGGCCGCAGCGAGGAGCTGGTCCAGCCGATCATCGATCAGTTCGGCGAGGCGTTTGGCGTGACGGTCGAGGCGCGCTACGGCGACTCGGCTGAGATGGCGGCGCTGATCCTTGAGGAGGGCGACAGCAGCCCGGCCGATGTCTTCTTCTCGCAGGACGCCGGCGCGCTCGGCGCGATCTCGCAGGAGGGGCTGTTCGCCGAGCTGCCGGAGGAGATTCTTGGCCGCGTTGACAGCCGGTTTAGCGATCCGGAAGGGCTATGGGTCGGCGTCAGCGCCCGCGCCCGCGCCGTCGTCTACAACACCGACGCGCTCTCCGAGGCTGACATCCCCGAGTCGATCCTCGACTTCACTGACGAGTCGTGGAGCGGCCGGCTTGGTTGGGCTCCGACGAACGCCTCGTTCCAGGCGTTCGTGACCGCGCTGCGGGTCGAGCGTGGCGACGATGTCGCCCGCGAGTGGCTCGAAGGGATGGTCGCCAACGACATCGCCGTCTACGAGGGCAACACCCCGATCGTCCAGGCCGCCATCGACGGCGAGATCGACGCCGGCTTCGTCAACCATTACTACCTGCTGCGGATGCGCGCCGAGGCAGGTGAGGATCTGCCGGCTGAGAACTACATCTACAGCAACGGCGACCCGGGCGCGCTGGTCAACGTCGCCGGAGCCGGTGTGCTGGCATCCGGCAGCCAGGAGCTTGCCAACGCGTTCGTCGGTTACCTGCTCGACAGTGAGGCGCAGCAGTACTTCGCCGACGAGACGTTCGAGTACCCGCTGATCGAGGGCGTCGAGGGCGACCCCGGCCTCGTCCCGCTCGCGGAGATCGAAACGCCCGACATCGACCTCTCCGACCTGGCCGACCTGGAAGGCACGCTCGAAATGCTGCGGGATGTTGGGATTCTGTAGTTCTGCCCTCACCCCAACCCCCTCTCCTAGAATTGGGAGAGGGGGTGTCTGTTTTTTGACGGGTATGGCTGAATGATGCGTATGGGTACGGTGCGACGGATCGCTGGCCGCGTGAAGCATAAGTCGGTAGGGGCCGATCCTGTATCGGCCCACGCCGTGAGGCGTCCTCTTGACGCGTCGTGCCGTCCCACAC
>JBBECJ010000281.1:0-2988 GCA_040881885.1 Thermomicrobiales bacterium
CTGTCTAGCTAGCTGCAGCCCAAGCTGCGCGAAGACGACATTCAGCGAATAGGCATACGACTCTTCAAGTGTCCAGTCGACCTTGTTCGGGTCGGGCCGGTTCAGCTCCTCGATGATGCGTCCGTCGACCTCGAGAGCGCCCTCGTCGCGAAAGATAGTTGCAGCCGTCGCCTCGCCTGAGTCAACAATCGCGGACGCTGTCACCGATTTGAACGTTGAACCTGGATTGTAGAGCCCGTCGGTCGGCCGGAAGACCAGTGGGTCGTCCGGATGCGCGTTCAGCTCGGCCCAGTACGCCTCGATCGCCGCGATCTCCTCGTCCGTCTGTTGCCCCAGGTTGGCGTAGAGCCGGTTCGGGTCAAACACCGGCGCGCCGAACATCGCCAGCATCTCGCCAGTCTCGGCGTCCATCAGGACAACCGCGCCGGCCCGTCCGTCGAGCAGCTCACTGGCAAGCTTCTGCAAATCAAGATCGATCGTGAGCTCCAGATCGTAGCCAGGCTGTTGCTTGTGCAGGATTCCGTTGAGCCATTCTTCGGCTGGGTTGCCACCGTCCCGACCTGACAGATACTCGTCGTACTCCGCCTCGAGGTTCGTCAGCCCGTAAATCTGTGGCGAGTAGTACCCGATCAGCGGCCCAGTCGTAGGCTCCGGCCACGACCGGGCATACGTTCCATCCTCGCGTTGGACGGTGTCGGCCAGGAGTCGCCCTTCACTGTCGAAGATCCGGCCACGTTGCAGCTCAAGTGATCGAAGGCGCTCGCGAGGGTTACTCGCTATCTCGCCGTTCGGCGCCTCGGCGACACGCGACGTGATCCGGCTCGATTCGACAATCTGGACGCGCACTAGTTGCAAGCTAACGAGCGTGAAGCAGACGACGACGATAGTTGACCAACGTAACAGCGTCCGGTTGAAGACTGGCAGCGTCCGTGTCCCGCGCGGCCACCACGAGATCGACAGCAGCACGCCCGACGCCAGCAGCAGCAGCAGCCAGACTCTGTCGGCCTGACCCTCGGTGCCGCTGAATCCGTAGGCGATGACCAACAACGCGCCGAAGAACGCAGAAAGACGAATGAAAGTGTTCATCAACGTGTCACCGTCGGGTCCGAAATTCGCATCAACAAGCCGATGATGATGAAATTCGTCAAGAGCGAGCTACCTCCCGCGCTGATGAACGGCAGTGTAATGCCCGTCAACGGAATCAGCCTGATCGTTCCGCCGACGATGATCAACGCCTGCAGCGCAAGAATCGTCGTCAATCCGGCTGCCAGCAAACGACCGAATGAGTCGCGCGCGTTGAGGGCAATGTAGAAGCCACGGAAGACCAGCAGCAGGAACAACAACAGCACGACGAGCGTGCCCATCAACCCAAGCTCTTCGCCAATCGCCGCGAAGATGTAATCGCTGTGGACTTCCGAGACGAACGTCGGGTGACCTTGCGCCAGACCTGTCCCGAACAGCTTGCCGGTCGCCATCGCGTACTCGGACTGGACCGGCTGATAACCGGAGTCGAGCGGGTCCGCCCACGGATTCAGCCAGCTTGAAACGCGCAATCCGATCCGGTCAAACAAGTTGTAGGCGACGTAGACCCCAAGCGCGAAGGTCGCAAGTCCCACGACCACATACAGTAAACGGCCACTGGCCAGATACAGCATTGACAGAAACACCCCGAAAAACAACAACGCTGTCCCGAGGTCATTTTGCAGCACCACGATCAGGAGCGAGAAGCCCCACATCAGGATCATCGGCGCCAGGTACGGAAGCGGCGGAATCCGAACCGGACCGACCTGATAGTTGGAGATGATCAGGTCGCGATTCTCAGCCAGATAGGCCGCCAGAAAGACGACCATCGCAACCTTCGCGATCTCGGATGGCTGGACACTGAAGGGCCCGATGTTGATCCACAGCCGCGCGCCGTTGTATTCAGTCCCGATCAGCATCGTGGCCGTCATCATCGCGATCCCCGCGAATGCCCAAGTGTACTTATAGCGCCGCAGCCAGCCGATTTGGCGCACGAACGTGCAGATGCCCAGCAGCATCACGAATCCGGCCGTCAGGTAAATGATCTGGTTGCGTGCCAGGTTCCCGTAAGCTGCCGAGTTAATCTCGTTCAGATCCGGCGCGAGTCGCTGAATAATCAACAGTCCGAGACCTGCGATACAAACGACAATTGGAAAGAGCACCTGGTCTCCCTGGAAGCCAGTCGCGCTCAACCAGGCCGAAATGAAGAAGACGGCCCCCATGAAGGCAAGCGACACCCAGATGTCCTGCCAGTCCCACTCCAGGTCACGAGTGGACGCCAGATAGATCGTCAACAGCCCAACGATCGTCATCGCCGATGGGACGATCAGCAGTTGCAGTTCCGTGAATCGGATGCGCTGGAGCATCAGGAGCCGCTCCTCGGTTCGAGATAGCGGGCGGCGATCGGCGCCAGCCGCTCCCGTGTGACGGTGTCGATCGCCGCCGGGCTGGTTGCGATAGCGTTCGCAAGCGCGTTGCCGCAACCCGACAGGCACTCGGGCAGCGCCTCGCCGGCCAGCGCGGAAACGATTGCCTGGACGGCGTCTGTCATAGCACGCAGGTTTGCCAGCACCCCCTCGACGGTAACCGGCCCGTCCTGCTCGTGCCAGACATCGTAGTCAGTCACCATCGCCAGACACGCGTAACACAGTTCCGCCTCACGTGCCAGCCGTGCTTCCGGCATCGCAGTCATGCCGATTACGCTCGCGCCCCACGAGCGAAACAGCGCGGACTCGGCGCGCGTCGAGAACTGCGGTCCCTCGATCGCCAGGTATGTGCCGCCAGCGTGAACGGGCAACCTGCCTGCCACCGCGACTTCCGCGAGAACCGACGACAACTCAGGACAGAACGGATCCGCGATTGAGACATGGGCCACGATTCCGCCGTCAAAAAAGGTTCGCCGGCGTCCAATTGTCCGGTCGATCGTCCCGGCCGGAGCCGACATGGCGCCCGACTACGATGAGACCC
>JBBECJ010000282.1:0-2977 GCA_040881885.1 Thermomicrobiales bacterium
AAGCTGGCCGGGGGGGGACAGGGCGGGTCTTTAAACGTTCGATGTGTCAAGCTGGCCACAATGACCCGCCCCTACTTGTCGAGAACTTGTCCACACTGCCGGCCATAGGAATCTGATGTTTGGTACGGTTGACTTCATGAGTCTTCAGCCGGACTATGGAGAATCGCACCAATGCGAGTGCTTGTTGTAGTGACCCTGCTGTTTGTCATGCTTGCGTTCGCTGGATGCGGTGGAGCTGACGAGGAGACGGCCGTGCCGGTAGGCGGGACGGATGGGTCACCGTCGGTCGAGACCATCGCGACCGCGACGAGTCCAACGGCTACTGTGACGAGACCGGTTGGCGCATCTCCACAGCGAGAGATTGCGTCGCGATTCTTCCTGAGGGCTTCGGGGGAAGCGGGTCAGCCGCCGGGCGCCGAACTCGTCCAATCCGCGAGCGATGTCGTCAAACAGCGGCTGGAGGCATTTCTCGAGACAGGCGTGAGGATCAGTCCCGATCCCGCGCACCCGGAACTGATTGTCGCCAATATCGTGACGACGCAGCTCACGGAGGCCGAGATGGCAACCGTCGTGGGGTTAATGACCGAGACAGGGTTGATGGAAATCATCGACACACAGGGGAGCGCGCTGGCGGTCGGCGCGGTGGTTTCGACTACGTTGGGGGCGGCGGGCGACGGTGGTCCGACCTACGAGACGATCGTCAGCGGGCTAGACGTTTCGCGCGCATATGTCACTACCGATCAGTTTGGCATGGAGGTCGTTGGATTCGCGTTAGACGATGACGGCGCAGCGCGGTTTGAAGCGTACACAGGCGCCCACATCGGCCAGCCGATGTCAGTCGTGGTTGACAAGCGCGTCGTGAACACGGCAACGGTCATGGACGCGATCGGCAGCGAGGGCGTCATCAGCCGATTGACGGGTGACGAGGCGGTGAAACTCGCGATTCAGCTTGACAGCGATCCGCTGCCGATCCCACTCTCGCTCATCGATGACCCAGCCGGTTAGTCGAAAGCGTTGCGTAGGTGTTGGCCGACGCTATCGCGTGGCGTTCCACAGATCACGGGTCAGTTCTGCCTGGCCGAGGTGTTCGGCGGCGTGCCGCGCGACGACGATGAGGACTTCGCGGCCGGGTATCGAACCGCGACGTGGATGGAGCCGCTCATTGTCCATGTCGAAGGGAGTGAGCTGGGCGAGGGCGGACTCCAAGCGGGGACGAAGGTCTTGCCAGCGTTCTAGTAATTCGTCGGCGGTGGACAGCCGTTCGACGAACTCACCGGCTCGGCAGCGCTCCATCGTTTGGCCGCAGAGCGTCTGAATGATGTTTTCCTCGGCATTTCCAAGCGTGTGGGTAACGAGGACGGCGATGCTGTTGGTTGACGACGCTGGCGGTGACCAGTGGAACCCGTCAGGAGCGATCGTCTCGGCAAGTTGGACGAGCCGACCGAGTGACGATGAGATGTAATGCCAGAACGAGGCGGCTTCGGGGCTGGTGAACCTGGTGTCGGACATCGGCGATTCTCTCTACCTGTGAGGACGTGCGTGTCAGCCGGTCTCGATCAGCCAGTCGCTGGCGGACCAGACATTTTCCAGGAGATGCCATTGCTCGTCGAGGTGCATGACGCGCGGGCGGTGGTAGTCCTCGATCAGGATCGGGACGATGTCGATTTTCAGGGGTTTGTCGCCCTGCATCCAGAGATGGGCGATCATGCCCTGTTTGGTTTCAAGGGACCATTCCTGGTCGAAGACGAAGTTGCCGAGCGAGTAGAGGATCGGGCGGCCCTTGTAGGTTTCGACGGCCTGGACCCAGTGCGGGTGGGAGCCCATCACGACGGCAGCGCCGGTGTCGATCGCGATGTGGGCGAAGTAGCGTTGCTGCTCGGTTGGGTCGTAGGTGTACTCGGTGCCCCAATGGAAGAAGGGGATGACGACGTGGCCGGCGGCGACCTCGCGCTGGATGTCCTCGACGACCATCCAGTCGATGAGCGGGGCAGTGCCGGGGTAGCCTGGGCCGGCGGCGTCCCACTGGTCGGAGATGCCGTTGTAGCCGAGAAACGCGAAGCTGACGCCATTGTGCTCGACGACGACGGCGCGGCGCGCTTCGTCAAGGTTGTTGCCCATCCCGAAGTGCTTGATGCCGGCGGCGTCGAGGACGGCGGTCGTGTCGTTCATGCCAACGTCGCCGTAGTTGAACGAGTGGTTGTTGGCGCGCGAGAGGATGTCGATGCCGGCCAACTGGAGACCTTCAATGGCGGGCGTGTCGGTCTTAAAGGTGAACGTGGTCGGGTCGAGGATCGTCTCGAAGCTGTCGGAGAGCGACGTTTCGAGGTTGGAGACGGTAATGTCGGCCCAGGTCAGACTGGGGTGAATGGCGCGGAATGGCGCGGCCCAGTCGCCGGTCTCGTTGATGCGACGCTGGACCTGACGGGCGATGATGATGTCGCCGGCCCAGGTCATCGAGACGGGCGCGGGCAGGTCGGAAGAGACGGCGGCCCTGAGGGCGTTGACGGTCGCCGTGTCGGGGATGGATTTGGGCGTGACCTGGAGCCAGGCGCGCAGCGGCCAGCTCGCCTCGCCGGGGCGCAGGACGTTGATGTCGTCGAGGTTGATGGCGCGGAAGCGGAAGTCGAGCTGGTCCAACGGGATCAGCGAGAGGGCGCCGCGTTCCTGGAGGAAGTAGGCGGCCAGGTCATCGATGTTTTGGAAGTCGCCGGCCGCCTTGTCCTTCGCGAACGGGCCGGCGGCGCCAGCGAGGGTGACGCGGACGACGCCGTGCGGGACGGGTGAGCCGAGGGCCGACCAGTCGGTGATGTCGCCATTCCAGAGTTGCTGGAGTTGGCCGAAACTGATGCCGCGCACGAGCAGTCGAGGCGAGACGATGGGGACGAAGTCGACCGCCAGGGCGGCGACATCGGTTTCCGCCTTGTCGGTGGCGCTGACATTGAGTTCGCCGGCCGCCGTCAGTCCAGGGGTCGCGAGG
>JBBECJ010000283.1:0-2973 GCA_040881885.1 Thermomicrobiales bacterium
ATGCGCGAGACGGCGATGGCGAGCGCGACGCCGATCAGGTTGACGCCGTACTCACTGAACGAGGTGACGACGCCGTTGACGCTGCTGCTGCTGGAGACCGAGAGCGGGAAGTCGAGGATCTGGCTGGTGACGCTGCCGTCGGTGTTCCAGGCGATGAACGGGATCTGCAGCATCGCCCAGAGCAGGACGATGTTCCAGCCAAGGCGCGGACGCGACCAGAGCAGCGCGCCGCCGGCGACGCCAACCAGACCGATCAACGCCCTGCCCATCGCCGGAGCCTCGCCGCCGAAGCCGTCGCCAATGTTGAGCGCGAAGCTGGCCGCGCCGACGAGCGCCGCGTAGCCGGCGACGAACATGATCCGGGTTGAGCGCGCGACCGGGGCTGCCTGAACTGCCTGCATGAGATGACTCCTTCGTTGATGATTGCGGGTGATCGATGTCGATCACCGTTTCGATACGCGTAGTACAGCGGATTCCGGCTGATCCGACAGTCAAGCGCGATACTGTCTGATGGTCGTCTGCTGACAGGCGCGAACCGGGCTGGCTCCGCCCTGACGGGTCGGTGCTATCATGGCCGCCTGTCCAGTCAGGGAGGAAAGGGAGTCGAATCATGGGCGCCGACACAAACCGAGAGATAGACCGCGCGATCCTGAGCGATATCTGGACCAGCGCCGAGTCATACAACGTCCTGCGCGTGCTGTGCGACGACATCGGCCACCGCTTCGGTGGGTCCGAGTCGGAGCGGCTTGGCGCGGAGTTTCTGAAGCGCAAGATGGAGGAGTACGGCCTCGAAAACGTCCGAATCGAGGAGTTTTCGATGGCCGGCTGGGATCGAGGCAGCGCCTATCTAAAACTGGTCGAGCCGGTCGAGCGCGAGTTCCCGGTGATTGCGATGCCGTACTGCCCGCCGGCCGACATCACGGCTGAGATCATCGACGTTGGCGAGGGCGAGCTGGCCGATTTCGAGCGGCTAGGCGATCAGGTCAAGGGCAAGATCGTCATCTCGGCTGCCGAGACGAACAAGCCCGGTGAGCGCAAGAGCCACCGCACCGACAAGTTCGGCTGGGCGATCGAGCGCGGCGCGCTGGCCTACATCTACATCAACCAGAACCCCGGCATGCTGCGCATCACCGGCTCGATCACGGGCCGCAACCCGGGCGGCAACACTGCCACCGACCGGGAGGCCCCGATCCCCGGCGTCGGCGTCTCGTGGGAGGCCGGATCGACTATCCTGCGGCTGATCGAGAGGACCGGCGGCAAGGGCAAGATCCATCTCGAGCTTGAGAACCGCACCTACGACAGCGTCTCGCGCAACGTGATCGGCGAGGTGGTCGGTTCCGAGCATCCCAACCAGGTGATCCTGCTTGGCGGCCACTTTGACGGCCACGACATCTCGCAGGGGGCCGGTGATGACGGCGCCGGGACGATCACCGGCCTTGAAGCGGGCCGGGCGCTGGCCCGGCACAAGGGCAAGCTCAAACGGACCGTCCGCGTCATCTGCTTTGGCTCGGAGGAGATCGGCCTGCTGGGCGCGTTCCACCACGCGCGAACGACTGACCCGGACTCGTACCGCTTCGTGATGAACCTCGACGGCGCCGGACGCGGCCAGGGCGGTCAGGAGCAGCTCGTCCTCTCAGGCTGGCCGGAGCTGGGCACGTGGGTCGAGCAATGGGCGAAGGACAGCCACTACGAGCTGACAGTCGATGACCAGCTCAACTCACACTCGGACCACTACCCGTTCGCGCTGCGCGGCATCCCGAACGGCACGCTTAACTCGAAGGACCGCACAGCCGGCCTGGTCGGCCGCGGCTACGGTCACACCGAGGCCGACACGTTCGACAAGATCCACCTGCGCGGGCTCCAGATGTCAGCCATCGCGGTCGCCCGGCTGGCGCTGGCGATGGCCCAGGAGGACAACTTCCCGGCAAAGCGCCGCAACGAGGACGAGGTGCGCGAGCAGCTCCAGAAGCAGAACCTGCTCGAACGCGCCGAGAAGGCGGGCCGGTTCCCGGCGAAGCAGGCGTAGGACGAGTAATGCGTGACGCGTCACGCGTGATGCGTAACGCGTTGAACGAGGCCGACCATCTCCACGCATCACGCATCACGCGTCACGCGTCACGAAGGAGACACCATGTCCAACGACCTTCGAGCGATCGAGCAACAGATTCTGGCGGATATCTGGACGACCGACGAGCCGATGACGGTGCTGCGCGAGCTGTGCGATGACTTCGGCCACCGCTTCGGTGGGTCGGAGTCCGAGCGGCAGGGAGCCGAATTCCTGAAGCGTAAGATGCTCGACTACGGGCTGGAGAACGTCCGGATCGAGGAGTTCCCGCTGGCGAGCTGGGAGCGTGGCGACGCGTCGCTCCATCTCATCTCGCCCGTCGAGCGCGAGTTCTCAGTGGTTGCGATGCCCTACTGCCCCGCGGCCGATCTTACGGCCGAGATCGTCGATGTCGGCGAAGGGGAACTGGCCGATTACGAGCGCCTGGGGCGTGACGCGATCCAGGGCCGGATCGTGGTCACCGACGCTGAGACGAACAAGCCGAATGAGCGCAAGAGCCACCGGATCGTCAAGTACAACTGGGCCGTCGAGCACGGGGCGGCCGGCATCATCTACATCAACCAGAACCCCGGCATGCTGCATATCACTGGCGCGCTGTTCGGCCACACGTCGATCCATGAGCCTGCCGAGACGTGGGAAGTCCCAATTCCGGGAGCCGGCGTGTCCTGGGAGGCCGGCTCGGCGATCCGCCGGCTGGTGGAGCGTTCGGACGGAGAGGGAACCGTTCGACTGAAGCTCGAGAACCGGACCTTCGCCAGCACGAGCCGCAACGTCGTCGGCGAGATCACCGGCAGCGAGTATCCCGACGAGGTCGTCCTGATCGGCGGCCACTTCGACGGGCACGACATCGCCCAGGCGGCCGGTGACGACGGAGCCGGGACGATCACCGGCCTTGAAGCGGCCCGCGT
>JBBECJ010000284.1:0-2970 GCA_040881885.1 Thermomicrobiales bacterium
CGGCCATCGCCCCTACGCGAGGGGAAGATATCTCTTTGGCCTCAACCGTCTCGCGTTGCTACACTCCCATCTGTAGCGTCGGCAGATTGACTCGCCGGCACAGCCCCGCACGAGAGGCGACCGCGTGAAACTTGACCTGGAGACCGTCGAGCACATTGCCGCGCTGGCCCGGATCGGGTTGACAGGTGACGAGATGGAACGCATGCGCGACCAGCTCTTGGCCGTCCTCGACCACATCGAGATGTTGCAGGAGGTCAACACCGATGAGATCCTGCCGACAGCACAGGTCATCCAGCTCCAGAACGTCATGCGCGACGATGTCGTCCGCCCATCACTCCCGCGCGAGCAGGTGCTCCTGAACGCGCCCGACCAGGAAGACGGCTATCTGCGCGTGAACGCGGTCCTCGATCAGACATAAGCGAGGAGAAAGTGAAAAGTGCTAAGGAGAAAGAAGTGACGACACGGACGCGATGTTGTCACCACTGGGCTAACTCCTTTCTCCTTAGCACTTTTCACTTTCTCCTTATCACGACGGAGACACCATGACCGACCTGACTTCACTGACAATCGCCGAAGCGCGGCGGCGGCTGGATCGACGCGAGATCAGCAGCGCGGAGCTGGTGGAGGCGCATATCGCTCGGATCGATCAGGTGGATAGCGCCGTCAGGGCCTACATCACGCCGATGTTCGAGCAGGCGCGTGGGATGGCGGCAGCGGCCGACCAGTCGCTGGCGGCCGGCGAGAGCCAGGCGTTGACCGGGATACCAGTCGCGCTGAAGGACATCCTCTGCACGGTTGACGCGCCGACGACAGCCGGCTCGAGGATGCTGGAGGGATATCGCTCGCCATACGACGCGACCGTTGTCGCCAGGATGCGCGCCCAGCAGGCGGTCTTCCTCGGCAAGCTCAACACCGATGAGTTCGCGATGGGGTCATCGACCGAGAACTCGGCCTTCTTCACGACCCACAACCCGTGGGACCTGGAGAGGGTGCCGGGCGGCAGTAGCGGAGGCGCGTCGGCCTCGGTCGCGGCCGGGATGGCGATGGGGACGCTCGGCTCGGACACCGGCGGCAGCATCCGCCAGCCGGCCGGGTTCTGCGGCGTAGTAGGGCTCAAGCCGACCTACGGGCGCGTCTCGCGCTACGGGCTGATCGCCTTCGCCTCGTCGCTGGACCAGATCGGGCCGTTCACGCGGACGGTCGAGGACTGCGCGATCGTCCTCGGCGCGATCGCCGGTCACGATCCCAACGACTCCACTTCGGTCCCGGTCGAGGTTCCGGACTATCGGGCCGCCCTGACCGGTGACATCAGCGGGTTGCGGATCGGGATTGCCAAGGAGTTCGCCGAGATCGAGGGGATGGAGCCGGGCGTCGCGGCGGCCTGCGAGGCGGCCTACGACCAGTTCGCGGCGCTCGGAGCCGAGCTCGTGCCGGTCGAGTTACCGCACTCGAAGTACGCGCTGCCGACCTACTACATCACGGCGCCGGCCGAGGCGAGCGCCAACCTGGCGAGGTTCGACGGCGTCAAGTACGGGCTGAGCGTCAACGCCGGAACGGTCCTGGAGTCGTATCTGGCGACGCGCGGTCAGGGGTTTGGGCCGGAGGTCAAGCGCAGGATCATGCTCGGCACCTACGCGCTGGCGTCGGGCTACTACGACGCCTACTACGTTAAGGCGCAGAAGGTCAGGACGCTGATCAAGCGTGACTACGACGAGGCGTTCAAGCACGTCGATGTCATCCTCGCGCCAACCTCGCCGACGATCGCCTTCCGGATCGGGGCGCGCTCGGACGACCCGCTCCAGATGTACCTGTCGGACATCTTCACGATCCCGGCCAACATGGCCGGCCTGCCGGGAATCGCGATCCCCTGCGGCTTCTCCGAGGGGTTGCCGGTCTCGTTGCAGGTGCTCGGTTCGGCGTTCGGTGAGGTTGATGTCCTGCGGGCTGCCCATGCCTACGAGCAGGCGACGCACTGGCAGACGATGCCGGAGATCGACCTTGCGCGCTCGGCGGCGGGAGCATGAGCGAGTCGGCTGTTCGTCGTCAACCGCGCCAACTGTTCGAGCGGCACCGCGGGCGGATCGCGATCCTGTTCGTGCTGGTGGTCGTGATCTGGTTCCTGCTGGCGTTCGCCGAGCAGACCTGGCGGGCACGGCAGCTCCAGGCCGAGGCGACGCTCCAGCGGGCCGAGATCGCGGAGATCGACGGCAGCAACGCCGAGCTTCGGGAGCAGCTCATGGTCTACGAGAGCGACAGATGGCTCGTCTACGCCCAATCCCGCGCACGCCGCGACCTCAACCTCGCCAACGCCGGCGAGACGGTCCTGCTGGTCCGCTGGGGTCCGCGCCAGCCCGGCCCAACGACCGAGCAGGCCGTTCCGGCTGTCGAGCCCGAACCCGCCAACTGGCGCAAGTGGGTGGATGTGTTTACGCCGGAGTAGAGTGTGACGCGTGACGCGAAATGCGTGATGCGTAAAGGGGAGCCGAACCCCCACCCGCAACACGCGTCACGCATCACGCGTCACGCGTCACGGAGGCCAGATGAACCATCACAAGGTTGCGATCCTGACGGGCGCGGGGGGGCGGATCGGGCAGGCGATCGCGCGGATGCTGGTTGGCGAGGGGTACGCGCTGATCGTCAACGATCTGGACCCGTTCCGCTGCGAGGGAACGGCCGGGAAGCTCTCGGCGGATGGCGCGAAGGTGATGGCGATCACCGGCGATGTCAGCGTCCGCGAGGAGGCCGACCACATCGTCGAGATGGCGTTCGGCGCCTGGGGGCGGATCGATGTGCTCGTCAATTGCGCCGGGATCTTCCCCAACAAGCCGGTCGTGGACATGGAAGATGACGAGTGGGACCTGGTCTACAACACGAACCTGCGCGGGCCGTTCATGCTCTCGCGGGCGGGCGCCCCGGGACCGTCGGCCAGGGCCTTGCGGTACACCTCTTCCCGGGGCTTCGACTTCCTGG